>CAYQDP010000499.1:0-2428 GCA_964416235.1 uncultured Flavobacteriaceae bacterium
CCTCGACAATCCCCTCGACCAGCTCGGGGACCACTCGGGAACCACTCGGGGACCGGTTGCGTCTCGACTACGCTCGACGTGACAAATAAAAAACCCCGTTTGAAAAAACGGGGTTTTTTGTTTTATCATTATCGCGAGGTTCCCTACGGTCACTCGCGATAAAATTGCTTCGCAATTTTACATCATTCCGCCCATGCCTCCCATGTCAGGGCCCGGCATTGCAGGTTTTTCTTCTTTCTTCTCTGCTAAAACACAGTCTGTAGTTAACAACATACCTGCAACTGATGCAGCGTTCTCTAATGCAACACGGCTTACTTTAGTTGGGTCAATTACTCCCGCCTTTAATAAGTTTTCAAATACTTCTGTGCGTGCATTAAATCCGAAGTCGTCTTTTCCTTCTTTTACTTTTTGTACTACAATGCTTCCTTCTAAGCCACTGTTCGCGCAAATTTGGCGTAATGGTTCTTCAATCGCACGTTTTACAATTTGTATACCTGTAGTTTCGTCTTCGTTCGCGCCTTTCATTTTTTCTAAAGCTGCAATTGAACGGATATATGCTACACCGCCACCCGGTACAATTCCTTCTTCCACTGCTGCTTGTGTTGCTGCTTTCGCATCGTCAACGCGGTCTTTCTTTTCTTTCATTTCTACTTCAGTAGCCGCACCAACATAAATTACAGCTACACCACCTGCTAACTTAGCTAAACGCTCTTCTAATTTTTCGCGATCGTAATCAGAAGTCGTGCTTTCAATTTGCGCTTTAATTTGGTTCACACGCGCAGTGATATCTGCTTTCTTACCTGAACCACCAACGATAGTTGTATTGTCTTTATCGATAGTTACTTTTTCAGCTTTACCTAACATGTTTAATTCGGCAGCTTCTAATTTGTAACCACGCTCTTCGCTGATTAATGTTCCGCCTGTTAAAATCGCAATGTCTTCTAACATCGCTTTACGACGGTCACCAAAGCCCGGTGCTTTTACAGCAGCGATTTTTAATGAACCACGGATTTTGTTTACTACTAATGTAGCTAATGCTTCTCCGTCTAAATCTTCAGCAATAATTAAAATTGGTTTTCCTGTTTGTACGGCTTTTTCAAGAATAGGAAGAATTTCCTTCATGCTTGAAATTTTCTTATCGTAAATTAAGATTAATGGATTGTCTAATACCGCTTCCATTTTATCTGCATCGGTTACGAAATATGGAGATACATACCCGCGATCGAATTGCATACCTTCTACGGTTTTTAATTCGTCAGCAGTACCTTTTGCTTCTTCCACAGTAATGATACCTTCTTTGCCTGCTGCTTTCATCGCTTCAGCAATTAACTTACCTACTGCGTTATCGTTGTTAGCAGAAATGGTTGCTACTTGCTCAATTTTCTTGTTATCGTTTCCGATTGGTGTAGATTGTTTCTTTAAGTTTTCTACTACAGCTGCAACCGCTTTATCGATACCGCGTTTTAAATCCATTGGATTTGCGCCTGCGGCTACGTTTTTTAAACCTGCAGTTACGATAGCTTGCGCTAATACAGTAGCGGTAGTTGTACCGTCACCGGCAGCATCAGCAGTTTTGCTGGCTACTTCTTTTAATAACTGCGCGCCCATATTTTCTACAGGGTGGCTTAATTCAATTTCTTTAGCTACGGTAACACCGTCTTTAGTAATTGCCGGCGAACCGAATTTTTTATCAATGATTACGTTACGTCCTTTTGGACCTAAAGTAACTTTTACTGCATTAGCTAATGCGTCAACACCACGTTTTAAAGCGTCGCGTGCATCTAAGTTGAAGGTGATATCTTTTGCCATAATATTAGTTTGTGAATTAATGAATTAGTGATTTGGTGAATTTTGTTTTTTTGGTGAGTACGTAGTTTTGAATTCGCGTAAAACTCGCTAATTCACTACCTCACCAATTGATACTTAAATTACTGCGTAAATATCGCTTTCACGCATGATTAAATATTCCTTACCGTCGATTTGTAATTCGGTACCTGCGTATTTTCCGTATAACACAGTGTCGCCTACCTTAACGGTAACAGGTTCGTCTTTTTTACCTGCTCCTACAGCAATTACTTTTCCTTTCATTGGTTTTTCTTTTGCTGTATCAGGAATAATGATTCCTGAAGCAGTTTTTGTCTCAGCTTCGGCCGGTTCCACTAGAACTCTGTCGGCCAACGGTTTTACACTCACTTTTGCCATAAAAATTGGTATTTATTAGTTATTTATTAATTAAAAAATTAAGCATGCTAAGGTATGCTAAAAATGTGCCAATCCCCCATAAACAGGCGTTTTTAGTCATTTTTTCAGGAAATAACAGGCTATTAACAGGGCTGGTGGCAGGGTGGGTGACAAGGTGACATTTTCTAATTGTGTCACTTTTTGGTTCGCCAAAAAGTAACCAAAAAACTCTTGATGCCGAAAGGCG
>CAYQDP010000500.1:0-2428 GCA_964416235.1 uncultured Flavobacteriaceae bacterium
GAGCAAGTGCTGGCGAATGAAATTTTAAAACTTCAATAAATGTTTTTCCGAAAATCGGTTTTCCGTCAAACAAAAAATGTGTGTTGTCTGCTGATGTTTTAATGTCTTGCCAATTCATTTTTTATAGAATAAACTTGGTTTGTTTTCAGTTTCAAATTCCCAATCAGTGGGTAAAATTTTTGTTTCAAAAAAACTTTCTTCTTTTTCAAATTCACCTAATCTGTTTTGTGTATAATTCATCAATTCCTCATAAGATTTAAGTTCATTATAAAAGTCGTTATACTTGAAATGAAACTTTTGAAATTCAAAAGAATAGTGATTTGAACACCAATCGTCTTGCTTGGTAATTGCATTATTGACTTTTGAAATTCGCTTTTGGGCTAACGGTAATGGTATGCCTTTTAAGTGATTAGAAAATATGCAGTCTTTCTCAACGGTCAATATTTTTTGATTGTATAATAAACGATGAAAAGCATTGGAGTAAACACAATTTTTAAAATATTGAATGTTTTGTGATGATACTTTTAAGACTGTTTCTTTATAAAATGGGTCATTCCATAATGATAACAACTGTCCTTTAGATTGTTTAGAAAGAACTAAATTGTAAAACTTGGTTGCTGTAATTGGTTTTTGGTTTGCTTCCAGATACCATTCAAAAAATACAACTTTTGAAAGTGATGTAGTTGGATTTATATTTGTATAATACTCGTCATCATCTGCAAAAAGAATTATAGCCTCATTATTCAAATAATTTGTTTCATAAAAAGCTAACGTTTGCTGATAAATCCAATTGCATATATTTTTTTCTTCCTCATACACATAAGGAATTTGATGTTCGGGTAACTCATAAAAAAGCACATTAGAATTATTGTACTTTTCTTTTAAAGATTTAATATCTTCTTTCTTACAGAAAATAAGAATATCAAAGTCCATTTTACCATAATGAGCAAAAAATAAATCGTGGAAATAATCAAAACCGTACATTCTTGTTGCAACTATCTTTTTCATAATTACCAAGTATTTAAAATGTAACGTTTTTCATTTTCTTTTGACGGTCTTTCTTCCCATTTTTCATAATCTCCCAACCACCTGCAATTACCATAAGTTAAGCCTACAATTATTTTAAATTTAAAGTTTTCTACACGTTTTTGCTTAGATGCTTCATATAATGCTAAAAACCTATGATTACCGTCAATTAATGAAAGTGTGTTTTGATTATACTTACCTACAAGTATCAAGCATTTTTCATTTATGAATTGCTCAATACCATTCTTTACAAGTTCATCAATTTTAATTTTATGCGTTTTATCAGGTACGGTATTAAAATCTAATTTAATTGAAAGTCTGTTTGCTTTTTGGGGATTATTAAACCAACTTTCTTCACTAATAATTTCTATATGATTTAGGCAATCAGGAAATGATAAATCACACACAAACCAATCGCAGTGGGGTATAAATCTATTAAATAGCCAAAATTGATTAAATAAATTCCATCTTGTTTCATTTTCTAATGTGTTTTCAAGATTTGGCTTTTTAATTATATCCAAATGTGAAGAATTAGAAAATTTATGAATGTTGTTGTTCAGATATTCTGCAATCATTCTGTTTATGCTTACTTGCTGTGTGTTTTCTAAAAACTCTCTCATTTCATCAACTTGTTTTTTAATTTAGTTATTTCATTCTCTGATAATCCGCAACTCAAAAAATAATCTTCTATTGTGTCGTATTTTTTTACTTCTGATAAGAATGTATCTATTTTGTACTTTTTCGTGTCTGCTTCACTTGCAAAATAGTCCAAATAAAGTTCGTCTTCACTTGCTCCGCACAAAAGGTAAAATAATGAAACCAAACAGCCTGTTCTGTCTTTTCCTGCGTGGCAATGAACAGCGATAGAACCGTTATCTTGTTCAATTATTTCGTTCGCTATTTGTTTAATAGATTTCTTACATTCAATGGCAAAAAAACGATACGCAATTTCGGAATCACTTCCATAATTGTAATTTGCTTTAAAATGTTCTGATTGATTCCAAGGGTCAAAAGGTGCTTCAACAATTTTAATATTTGCAAAAGAAATTTGATAAGGGTCTTTTTCAATTTCTTGTACTTTGGCTCGTAAATCAATAATTGTTGTAATAGAGTGGTTTTGAAGAATAAAATTGAAGTATTCTTCATTTTTTTGATAGCGTGTTAATGTTGATGTACGATAAATAATACCTCTTTTTATTTTGGAACAATTATCAGAAATATCTCTGAAATTAAAACCGTAATCTCTAAGAAAAACCCATTCTAAAAAACTCTTTATTTCTTCTACATTTATCTTGTCAGTTATGTTTTGATTTTCAATCGTTTCGTAGAAAAGATTTAGAAGTTCTCTTTTTAATTGATTGACTTCGGGTAAATACAACGTACCTGCCAATCTTCTAAGTCT
>CAYQDP010000501.1:0-2421 GCA_964416235.1 uncultured Flavobacteriaceae bacterium
AAATTAGGTGTTTATAACCCTAATTCAAACCCTGCAACAATTGACATCAATTTTGACAAAACCTTACAATGGTTAATGAACGGTGCTCAGCCAACTGACACTTGTCGTGCCATCCTTTCTTACAAAGGTGTAATGTTAAAGAAACATTTATTGGAAGGTGTTAGAAAAGGTGCTTTAACTGAAGCACAAGTTGAACAAAAATTCAACAAATGGTTACAGGAAAAAGAAGGAAAAATTAACAGTAAAAAAGATCGTTTAGCTTCTGAAGGTTCTAAAAAAAGTAGCGACCGTTTAAAAGCTGAAACAGCATCTAAAGAAGCAAAAGCTGCTAAAATTGCAGCAAAAACTTCTGCTCCTGCTGAAGAAAATACTGCATCGACAGAAACCTCTTCAGAGGAACAAGCATAAAATGTTTAAAACAAAAAGAGCCCCATATGGGGCTTTTTTTATTTTTGTACCAAAGGACTAAAACAATTTAAAGTGAGTATACTTTTAGCTGATAGCGGATCTACAAAAACAGATTGGGTTGTAATCGATAACGGTAAGGTAGTGGCCGATTATAAAACCATTGGTTTTAATCCTTATTTTCAAACTACAGAACAGATTTACGATGAGTTGATTCTAAATCTTAAACCATTCATTAGTGAACATCTTTCTTCGGTTGAAAAATTATATTATTATGGTGCTGGTTGCTCTAACGAAATAAATTGTAAGATTGTTGGCGATGGAATTAAAGCAGCACTGGATTTGCAAGAGGTAAAAATTGGCCATGATTTATTGGCTGCTGCAAGAGCATTATGTGGATCTGATTCCGGAATTGCATGCATTTTGGGTACCGGAAGTAACAGTTGTTTGTATAATGGAGTTGATGTAGCTGAAAATGTACCGTCATATGGCTATATGTTTGGCGATGATGGAAGTGGGGCACATATCGGTAAAACTTTGGTGCAAGCTTATTTTAATGATGAATTACCGGTTAAGATTAAAACTGCGTTTGAAGCAAAGGGGTATCACAGAGAAGAAATATTAGATAACGTTTACAAAAGGGGGATGCCCAGTAGGTATTTAGCATCCATTAATTCATTTGTGTCTGATAATATTAAAGAGCCTTACATGAAAAAACTGGTTAAGCAATGCTTTGTGGATTTTTTTCATAAGCAAATTGAAAAGTATACCGATTCACGAAAATACACCGTTCATTCGGTAGGCTCGATAGGATATTATTATAAAACCATTCTTGCCGAAGTAGCCAATGAAGAAGGGTATAAATTGGGCAAAGTAATTAAGTCACCGATCGAGGGCTTAATAGAATTTCACAATAAAATAAACTGATTAAACTTTTAGTTTTTGTCCGATTTGCAAAACCTTGGTAGGTTTAATTCCATTCTTTTTACAAATTGCACTAACGGTCGTATGACAACGCTTGGCGATTTTCCCAAGATTATCTCCGGATCTTACTTTATAAACTCGATAAGTTACGCCGTTCTTAGTAGTGTATTTAACTGCACCAACATCGTGGCGGTGACGATTGTGCATTGCGCGTAAGTCATATTTATTTTCAACGTCTGCTTTACGGAGAGTAAACTCATAAGATTTTAAATCTCCTTTTGCATAATCAATAAAGTCTTCAGTATCTAAAGCCTGACCTAAATAACGCATTTCAAAATGTAAGTGAGCGCCGTAAGAACGACCGGTATTCCCACCTAATCCTAAAATCTCTCCGGCTTTAATCTCTTTTCCGGCCTCAACTAATATCTTACTTAAATGAGCATACACGGTTTCTAATCCATTTGAATGACGTATAATTACAACATTTCCGTATCCGCTAACTTTACTTCTTGCAATACGAACCATGCCGTCAAAAGCAGAAACAACAGTATCTCCAATTTCCAAATCAATGTCAGTTCCGTAATGCGGACGGTATCTTCTCCATCCAAACTCACTGGTAATCATTCCTTTAAAGGGCATAGAAAAACGACCATCTCCTATATCCGTTAAACAAATGGTAACAGAATCTGAGCGGAAGCAATCTCCAAAGTTATACGGATGAATTGTTGTGGTATCCCAAGTCGCGTATAAGTCGTTTGATGGGAATAAAATCATTGAAGTGTCTTGCTCATCCTCTTCAACTTCAGCTATTTGAGTGTTTAAGGCGTGATGAGTAGTGTCATCGCGTTTTGCCTTACTTTTCTTGTCATCACCGGGCTTATTTTTCTCATCATCCTTATGCAAATTACTTGCAAATGATGGAGTTAACCCCACCAAAGCAATTGCGATAAGAATATGTATAAAGCCCTTCATTTTCAGAATTTTGCAAAGTTTTAATATTTTACGAGAAAACCTACTGTTAAATTACGTTATTCATCCTAAAGTTATCAACAATTTGAACGTTTCTGTTAATAATTTAACAAATTGAACTTT
>CAYQDP010000502.1:0-2419 GCA_964416235.1 uncultured Flavobacteriaceae bacterium
CTCATAAAAATTTCCGATGGTTATATCTAATAAATCAGTTTGATAACGTGCGAAACGGTTTACAATTCCCTCACCTTTATAAGATGGAAGGAAACCTTGACGAACATTATTATATGCCTCGTAACGAACACCCGCCGAAAATTTACCACGTGTGTAATTAATGTTTCCAAAAACGTTCGATAATAATTTTTCAGGGACTTTTGGCGCACCTATTAAGGAATCCGTTTCGTAATACTGCGCATCAATCTGAAAATTTCCGTGAATTGAATTTAATTCATCAACCACCGGATTTTGTGCTAATGCTGTTTGAGCACCTGTAAAAAGGACTCCTAAAAAAAATAATTTAACCGAACTTTTTAAAAACGTCATAAACTAATTAGTGCTTAAGTTTTTCACCTTTGGCAAGTGCCTGAATGTTTTCATATAATTTATCTTCATCGCCTTCAGCGTAAGAATTATGACTCCAAACAATTTTACCTGAACCATCAATTAAAAAAGTATGTGGCACATTGTTAACGTTCATCGCACGTTTGAAATCCTGATTCTCGTCGATATACACTTCATACTCCCAACCTTTAGTTTTTACATCCGTCACAACTTTACTTGAGCTACGTGCGTCATCAATAGAAATCGCGATTAATTTAACGCCGGTTTCTTTTTGCCAGTCTGCATAATTTTCAGCAATTGCGTCTAATTCCTTTTTACAAGGCTTACACCAGGTTGCCCAAAAGCTGATCACAATAGGCTTACCGTCGTTACTGAAAGTAGAAGAATTGATTTTAGAACCATCCAGTTTTTTTAAAGTAGCAGCCGGAATTTTATCGCCGTCAGATTTTACGGCAGCGGTTAATGTTACGAAGGCAATAGCCAATAAAAATAATTTTTTCATAGTGTTTAGATTTTACAAATATTGAAAGTATTTAATTCAAATAAAATGCCAATAAAGAGCGTATTTAAATCAATATTGTAATCTTAACATATTTTCAGGATTACAATTTTAGATTTTTAGAATTATAAAGCTAATTGATTTAAAACAACCTTCAAAGAACTATTTCTTTTTCTTTTTTGGCTTTGCGGTAACGGTTTTTTTAACCGTTTTTTTAGCTATTTTTTTAGATGGAGATTCTTTGCTTTTGGCAGGCCCTGAAGGCTTCTTCGTATCGGCCCAGGTTTTATAAATATCCTGTTGCACAGGACGGTAAGCAGGCTCGCGATGTAAAGGCTCGCATTCTCTTAAAGTGGCGTGACACTCATAAGGAAGTTGCTGATACAACTTGGTACCTTGGGTTTTCCAGGCGATCATCGCATCACTCACATCCTTAATCACTTTTCCGGGATTACCAACCACTACTTTACGTTTAGGAATTATGGTATCTGCTGGCACAAAACATAGTGCCCCAATAATGCATTCATCGCCAATCACTACATTATCCATCACCACACTATTCATCCCCACCAATACATTTTTGCCTATAGTTCCGCCATGAATAATAGCTCCATGGCCAATATGAGCGCCCTCTTTTAACAAAACAGTAGTTCCCGGAAACATGTGAATGGTACAATTTTCTTGAACATTACATCCGTCTTCAATGATAATTTGTCCCCAATCGCCGCGAATAGCAGCACCCGGACCAACATAAACATCACGGCCAATAATTACATTACCCGTAACTGTAGCATTTGGATGAATAAAAGCAGATTTATGAATAACAGGTTTATACCCGTTAAATTCGAACACATTTGCCATTTGAAATCAGCAAATTACTTAACGTTCATGACTTCACACTTGTGATCGCCCTTTGGCTGCACATTCTCAACATACATTTCTGTGCATTTGTCGCGTGCGCCTTGCTCATTGTATTGTTTTACATTGTACTGGGTTTGATTGATATACCCACCATTTTGTACAGTGCTTACTTCATTACATGTACAGCTAAAGTTCTTTTTGCATGATGTAATAAAAAACAGAGCCGGAACTAATATGATTAACTTCTTCATTTCTTAAAAGTTTATGTAAAGATAATAAATTTATGGATTATTTGCATTTTAGTTTGATACTTTAATACTTATCTTTATCGGCATTGACTATGCAGCCAATTATAGAAAAAGTATCCAGGGAGGCGATTTTAGCCGAACTTAACAAGGATCGCTACGTTCGTAAAACCAATAACGGTAATAACGAGATATATATCATCACCAATCACGATTCACCCAATGTAATGCGCGAAATTGGTCGCCTCAGAGAGGTTACTTTCAGGCATGCCGGCGGAGGAACGGGCAAGGAAATTGATATCGATGAATACGATTTAAGCTCACATCCCTACAAACAATTATTAGTTTGGAACCCGGAAGACAAAGAAATTGTAGGGGCCTACCGTTACATTGCTTGTAAAGACGCTGAATTCATTGACGGCAAAGT
>CAYQDP010000503.1:0-2414 GCA_964416235.1 uncultured Flavobacteriaceae bacterium
CATCATCTAATTTTCTGTCAGAAAATGTAAATGTGATATACTCGTTGCCTGCTAATTTATCCTTAAAAAAAGTAGTCTCGTCAATTACCAATATTTTCTGATCTGCTTTATCGCTCATACTTAGCCAAATTACCATGGCGAAGAAACCTGCAATTAAAACAGGTGCTAAAAAGGTCATAATGATAAACGTTTTGTTTCTTAATTTAGAAACAATCTCTCTCTGTATAATTAATCCAATCTTTCCCATAATTATTCGGTAAAATTACTTTGAGTTCCTATAACACCATTCTCAGAATTTACTTTTGAGATAAAAATATCATTCATGCTTGGTATAACTTCATTAAATGAAACAATCTCGCAAACCGGTAAAATGGATTGCAATAACTGACTTGATTTCACTTGCGGTGAAATTTTTATTAAAGCCCAATTTACCTCTTCATCATCCTTACCCTTATCTAACAATTCGGCGCCGGTCCATAATGCATTGGTAAACCCTAACATGTTTCCCTTAAATGAAATTTTATAAGTATTACTCCTGTGTATTTTGCGGATTTCCTTTACAGAGCCATCCAAAATGTTTTTAGAGCGATTAATTAGCGCAATATGATCACACAACTCTTCCACACTTCCCATATTATGAGTTGAGAAAATAATGGTAGAGCCTTTTTTTCTCAATTCTAAAATTTCATTACGAATTAATTGTGCATTGATAGGATCAAATCCGCTGAAAGGTTCATCTAAAATTAATAATGAAGGTTCGTGTAAGACGGTTACAATAAATTGAACTTTTTGTTGCATTCCTTTACTCAACTCTTCAATTTTTTTATTCCACCAAGTTTGCATTTCAAATTTCTCAAACCAATACAATAAACGCTTTTTAGCCTCAGCCTTTTTTAATCCCTTCAGTTGGGCAAGATATAATGCCTGTTCGCCAACCGGCATTTTTTTATACAATCCGCGTTCCTCCGGTAAGTATCCAATTAAATCTACATGTTTAGGATTTAACTTTTCTCCATTCAAAAACACATCACCCGAATCAGGCGCGGTTATCTGATTGATGATTCGAATTAGTGATGTTTTACCCGCACCATTCGGTCCTAATAAACCGAAAACAGACTGACGGGGAACAGTTAAACTCACATCATTTAAAGCAATGTGATTCGAATATTTTTTGGTAACATTTCTTACCTCTAAAATTGGCTCCATAATTTGATAGGTAAAGATAAGTTGTATTTGAATGCCATATTTTAAATTTTATGAACGGAATAATTCTGATATTTGAATCATTATAACGTTATGGAAGGCTACAATACTGAGTTAAAATTGCGCATCGACTGGAGCGAAATGGATCTTTACGGACACGTTAACAATGTGTCCTTCTTTAAATACATACAAGCTGCCAGGGTAAATTATTGGGAAAAAATAGGTTTGAATCATTTACATAATATGCAAAACCTTGGACCTATTCTTGCTTCTACCGGTTGTCAATTTAAAAAACCATTATTTTTTCCGGGAAATATTACAATCAAAAGTAAAGTAGGTTTTATAAAAAATACCAGCTTCTCCATTCAGCATGTTATCTTAAATGATCAACACGAAATAGCCGCCGAAGCAGAAGATATTATTGTAGTTTATGATTTTAACAAAAATGAAAAAGCCGGTATACCCGGCTTTTTAAAAGAAAGTATTGAAAAAACGGAAGGAAAAACCTTCTAAGCGTTCTGTCTTAATTTATTCATTTCCTCAATTACCAATTTGCGCTTGGCAGTGAAGTCTGCAATTTTTTGCTTCTCAGCATCCATCTTTTGATTTACGTCTTTAAATAATGGATTATCACTTTTTGCATTTTTGAAAAAGCCCATGTTGTTATCATAGGTTTTGATATTATTGTTTGCTTCATCGATTTGCTTTTTCAAATAATCCGCTTCACGTTTTAATAATTCAGAAGCATTTTCGGCTGAAACAAGTCTTTCGATTTTATTTTTAAATTGCATCATGAGTTTCTCTGATTTATTCAGATTTAATTTCTCATACAATTCATCCAACTTGTTATAAAACACTTCATTCAATCGTTTACGCTCTTTGAACGGAACTTGTCCGCCTGAACTCCATTGAGTAG
Source organism: uncultured Flavobacteriaceae bacterium (assembly GCA_964416235.1). Classification (GTDB taxonomy): domain Bacteria; phylum Bacteroidota; class Bacteroidia; order B-17B0; family Aurantibacillaceae; genus JAHEYG01. The sequence continues at coordinate 2,120 of CAYQDP010000503.1, forward strand.
AAAACTCCTTTAATTGCTTAAGGTTTTCAGATGCATCTTCACCTAAAGTGAATGCATTGATTTTTTCTACTAATTCTTCCTTAGCCTTCACATTGCCTTCCATGGATGCGTTTGTTGCATCATGATGCGCTTTTTTAGCATCAAAAAAAGTATTGCATGCTTTGCGGAAACGGAAAAACATTTTCGATTCTTCGCGTTCATTTACCAGATGATGCTTTTTCCATTCATCCTGCAAGCGAATCATTTCCTGAGTAGTTTTTTGCCAATCGGTACTATTTTGAATAGCCCCAGCCTT
>CAYQDP010000504.1:0-2389 GCA_964416235.1 uncultured Flavobacteriaceae bacterium
TTTTAAAAAAGGAATCTCCCTCTTTTGTAAGGATAAACCGACCCTGGTTAAACTGATAAACAGTACGCAAATCGAGATCAGGGCTTTTTATTTCCAATCCGGGAAACGTTGGCTTTTCAATGAGCTGATGCTTATCAAATTCATATAATTTATATTTTTCAATAATGGTAATTAAACGCTTAGCATAATTAGGATCTGTTGCATAACCGGCTTCTTTTAATCCATGGCACCACGATTTATAATCCGTTAACGGAATGTCAAATAAAAACGCGTAACGCGGTCTGGTTTTTAAAAAAATCGAATGATCAGTATACGACTCCAAAACCGAAGTGTATTTTCTGAAACACTCATTCTTTTCTTCATCATCTTTAGAGTACGATTCTCCACACCAATCCAATTTACATTTAATGCCAAAATGATTTCTTGCTTTTCGTGCTAACTCACTGTTTCCATTATCGCTTTCAAACATGGCCTGTGCTAACACAATGCTGGCAGGAATTTTATTCAGATACATTTCTTTAATGGCATCCTCTTTAAAATGCTCAATGTATTCTCGCGCGCTATAGGGCTTTGAAATCTCTTCACTTGAACCCGCAATAAAATCCTCATCCGAAAATTTTTGAGCACGTGAAAATAACCCAAAATTAATCAGACAAAAGAAAATGATAAACCGTAAGGTAAAATTCGAAAACATCAAAAGCAATATTGTATTTATTTTGGAATTACGCTTTAGTGTGAATTCACAATTTCTTTTGGTTTTATTGACATTTACGCTTGTATTGTTAATGAATTGTTGACTACCAATTTTTGCTTTCTAATATTTTCAAAATCTTAACGATTCTCTCAATAAATAATTATTACCTTCAAACATATTTTTTACAATGAGATATTTCATTTTACTTTTTACAGTTGCTAGTTTATTTGTAAACGCACAAACTTCATTTACTTATCCGAAAACAAAAAAAGATGCCGTTACTGATGATTATTTCGGTACAAAAATCACTGACCCGTATCGTTGGTTGGAAGATGATAACAGTATTGAAACAAAAGCATGGGTGGAAGAACAAAATAAACTTACTTATTCTTATCTCGATAAAATTCCTTATCGCGCAAAAATAAAACAGCGCTTAACGCAAATCTGGAATTACCAAAAAGCAAGTCCTCCCTTTAAAAAAGGAGATCGTTTTTTCTGGTATAAAAACGACGGTTTGCAAAACCAAAGCGTGTTGTATTCGCAAAAAGACACTTGCTGTGGCAATGGCGAAGTTTTACTTGACCCAAATACTTTATCAAATGACGGCACTGTTTCATTAGCCAGTATTTCTATTTCAAAAAACGGACAATATTTAGCTTACGGGATTTCAAAAGCAGGAAGTGATTGGGTAGAAATTCATGTAAAAGATATTTCTACCAAACAAGATTTAGTAGATGAAATTAAATGGGTAAAATTTTCGGGGATGGCATGGAAAGGAAGCGGCTTTTATTACAGCCGTTATGACGAGCCCGTAAAAGGACAAACCTACACTGGTAAAAATCAATTTCACAAAGTGTATTACCATAAAATCGGAACTACACAGGATAAAGATGAATTAATATACGAGGATAAAATTCATCCTAATTATAATTTCGGAACGCAGGTTACGCATGATGAACGTTTTCTTGTTTTATACATAAGCGAAAGTACAAGCGGCGAAATGCTAATGGTTAAAGATTTATCCATTGCTAATAGTCAGTTCACCATTATTAACGGAACATTTGATTACGAATATGGAGTGGTGGATAATATCGGGTCTAACTTATTTGTAAGAACCAATCACGGCGCACCAAAATATAAATTAGTAAAGATCGATGTAAAAAAACCTCAAGGCGAAAACTGGAGGGATGTGATTGGAGAAAAAGCGGATTTATTGGAAAGTGTGGCGTTTTGTAATGGAAAAATTTTAGGGTCTTATCTTAAGGATGTTTCATCGCACCTTTACATGTTTGCGATGGATGGAACTTTTGAAAAAGAAATTCCGCTTCCTGAATTTTGTAAACTAAATGAATTAAATGCCGAACGTGCTTATAAATTCTTTACCTATTCAGTTGTACAATTTACTTCACCTCCCAAAAATTATTATTACGACATGGCTACGGGTCAAAGTATAGAAATTTTTAAACCACAGATTGATTTTAAATCGGAAGACTATATTACTAAGCAAGTATTCTTTGAAAGTAAGGACGGAACTAAAATACCAATGTTTATTACCCATAAAAAAGATTTAGTATTAACCGGCAATACACCTTGTTTCCTCTATGGATATGGAGGGTTTAATATCTCCATTACGCCTGAATTCAGAATCGATCGCGCTGTTTTTTTAGAAGCCGGATGTATCTATTGCGTTGCTAC
>CAYQDP010000505.1:0-2387 GCA_964416235.1 uncultured Flavobacteriaceae bacterium
CGCATACGTTTTTATCTCTAAGCCTTCAAAACTATCATTCGCTTTATGTGAATGTGTGTATTGTAAAGATGTAATTTGAGGGAATTGATTTTTGAGAAATTCCAGCAAAGCGAAAAGTTCCTTTTCCAACCATTCATACACGCCTACCAATACCATCACTTCACCGATTCCTGTTATACGAATCATTAAAGTGCGTAAAAAACCGCCTTTATCTCTGATATCATAAAAAGTAAGATTGTTTTTGTGCGCATAATCCCGCACGGCATTACGGATATCATTGGAAGGATCGGGCTGCAAAAAACATTTATCTACATCCAAAACTTTATCGAATCGTCCGGGTATATGAAAACCCAAAGCATCACGATTACTGATTTCTTCGCCGCTTTTAATCTGATCATCCGTTAACCACTTTTTATTGCTAAACGAAAATTCCAGTTTATTTCTGTAGAAGTAAGCTTCGTGATTTCCGAAAATCGGTGTGATTTCAGGAATATCTAATTTCCCAATTCTTACTAAAGCATCGCTCACAAATTTTTGCTTAAATGTTAATTGCGATTCGTAACTCATGGCCTGCCATTTACAACCTCCGCAAACGCCAAAATGCTTACACACAGGCTCAATACGGTTGGGCGAAGGTTTCTTAATCGCAATCACCTTGGCTTCCGCCATTTTACTTTTTTTGCGGTAAATGTTTAAATCCACAATATCGCCGGGCACACCACCGTCGCAAAAAATCACCATTCCCTCGTGTTTGGCTACCGATTTACCTTCCGCAGAAGTATCAATAATTTCTACATCATTTAAAACAATATTCTTGCTAACTTTGCCCATAATTTGTGAGGCACAAAGGTATTAATAATTAAACGAAATCAGATAGAGATGCCGCGTTATTTTCTTCAGCTTGCTTATAATGGCACCCGCTATAACGGATGGCAAACGCAGCATAATACGCCTAATACCATACAACAGGTTCTGGAAGAAAAACTAACCATGCTTCTGAAAGATAAAATTGAAGTGGTGGGTTGTGGCAGAACGGATACCGGTGTACATGCCCGCAATTATTACGCGCATTTCGATTATTCGGCTGCGGGTTTTGAAGAACAAATAGAACATTGGGTTTACAAATTAAATACCGTTTTACCTAACGACATCAGCATTTTTGATATACTTCCCGTACAAGAAGAAGCGCATGCCCGCTTTGATGCCACTGAAAGAACGTATCATTACTATTTACATAAACACAAAAATCCTTTTATAGAAAATTTGAGTTGGTACCAATACGGACATATTGATTTTGAACTCATGAACATGGCTGCGGATATTTTGTTAGAGACTGAAGATTTTACCAGTTTTAGCAAAGTGAACACACAAACCAAAACCAATATCTGTTACGTTTCGGAAGCACAGTGGGTGCAACTCGACGAGAATGAATGGTGTTTTGTTATTACCGCCGATCGCTTTTTACGTAACATGGTAAGAGCTATTGTAGGAACACTCATGCAAGTGGGAAGAAATAAAATCACTCTGGATGAATTCCGGAAAATCATTCAACAAAAAAACAGAACAGAAGCCGGCATGTCGGCTCCGGCACACGCTTTATTTTTAACCGATATACAATATCCTAAAGACATTTTCCTTGAGCGAGCAAAAAAATAAATTAAACTTAAGTCTCTTAAAAAGATTACTTTCTTATACGAATCCGTATAAGAAACATTTCATTGCGGCTTTGGTTATTACACTAGTACTTTCCGGATTCGCCGTGGTGCGGCCTTTACTCATCAACAAAGCACTCAATCAATTTGTAGGTGATACACAGAATCTTTCGGCATTAAATACCATTGGATTTTTAATTTTTGGCGCGCTAGTATTTGAAGCACTCATGCAATTCGCAAATATTTATGTGACGAATTATCTTGGACAAAACATTGTAAAGGATTTGCGTAATCAGGTGTACAACCACATTCTCAAATTAAAAAATTCTTATTTTGATAATACGCCTGTAGGTACTTTGGTTACACGCGCCATTTCGGATATTGAAAGTTTAAGCGAGGTGTTTTCCTCAGGCTTTATTGTTATTAGCGGCGATATTTTAATGCTTATCACTTTTGTTAGTGTAATGCTTTATAAAAATTGGGTACTTACTTTAATTGTATTGAGTACAATTCCTTTACTAACCATTGCCACAAACTTGTTTAAGAATGGCGTTAAAAAAACATTTACGGAAGTACGTAATGCTGTTGCGGCTTTAAACACATTTACTCAGGAACACATTACCGGCATGCGCATCGTGCAATTGTTTAATCGTGAAGAACAGGAATACGAAAAGTTCATTGAAATTAATGACAAGCACCGCAAAGCCAACATACGTTCTATTTGGTATTACTCCA
>CAYQDP010000506.1:0-2379 GCA_964416235.1 uncultured Flavobacteriaceae bacterium
GTATCGAAGCGCGTGTTGCGCAAGATTCACGTGTATTAATCAATGCAGAAGGTGAAGGAATTGTTGAATATGTTGATGCAAATGAAATCGTGATTCGTTACAATCGCTCGGAAGAAGAAAAATTAGTAAGCTTCGACGGTGATGTAAAAACTTATAAGTTAACGAAATTCCAAAAAACCAATCAGAGTACTTGTATGAACTTAAAGCCAATCGTTAAGAAAGGTGATAAGGTTTCAAAAGGACAGGTATTATGTGATGGATATGCTACCGAAAACGGTGAGTTGGCATTAGGCCGCAACTTAAAAGTAGCGTTCATGCCTTGGAAGGGTTACAACTTTGAGGATGCTATCGTAATCTCTGAGAAAATTGTTCGTGATGATATCTTCACTTCAATTCACATCGATGAGTATACTTTAGAAGTTCGTGATACAAAACGCGGATTGGAAGAGTTAACTCCGGATATCCCTAATGTAAGTGAAGATGCTACAAAGGATCTTGACGACAAAGGTATTATTCGTGTTGGTGCTGATGTAAAAGAAGGTGATATCTTAATCGGTAAAATCACTCCAAAAGGTGAAACAGATCCTTCTCCGGAAGAAAAATTATTACGCGCTATCTTTGGTGACAAAGCAGGTGATGTGAAAGATGCTTCTTTACGCGTTCCTCCATCATTAAAGGGTGTTGTAATTGATAAGCGTTTATTCTCTCGCGCTATTAAGGATAAAAAAGCAAAAGCAGAAGAAAAACCATTAATCGATAAATTAGATTCTGAACACGAAAAGAATGTTCATAATTTAAAACTTCAATTAATTGATAAGTTATTTGTTTTAGTAAATGGTCGCACTTCACAAGGTGTTACTAATATCTTAGGCGAAGAGATTATCCCTCGCGGAACAAAATTCACTCAAAAATTATTAGAAAGAGTAGATTACTCTGAAGTTAATCCAAGCAACTGGACAACTGATAAAGACAAGAACGAACAAATCGAACGCTTGTTACACAACTTCATGATTAAGTATAACGATTTACTTGGTCAATACAAGCGTGAGAAGTTCCAAGTAACAGTTGGTGACGAATTACCAGCAGGTATCGTTCAGTTAGCGAAAGTTTACATTGCACAAAAACGTAAGTTAAAAGTAGGTGATAAGATGGCAGGACGCCACGGTAACAAAGGTATCGTTGCGCGTATCGTAAAAGAAGAAGATATGCCATTCTTAGAAGATGGAACTCCGGTGGATATTGTTTTAAATCCTCTTGGTGTACCTTCTCGTATGAACTTAGGTCAGATTTATGAAACTGTATTGGCGTGGGCCGGTCAGAAATTAGGATTGAAATTTGCAACTCCTATTTTCGACGGTGCTTCAATGGAGCAAATCGATGAATACACTTCTAAAGCTGGTCTTCCTCAATTCGGCCGTACTTTCTTAATTGATGGTGGAACAGGTGAGCGCTTTGACCAACCGGCTACTGTAGGTATTATCTACATGTTGAAATTAGGCCACATGGTTGATGATAAGATGCACGCTCGTTCAATCGGACCTTACTCATTAATTACGCAACAACCTTTAGGTGGTAAAGCACAATTTGGTGGTCAGCGTTTTGGTGAGATGGAGGTTTGGGCACTTGAAGCATACGGTGCAGCTAATGTGTTACAGGAATTGTTAACTGTTAAGTCTGATGACGTAATGGGCCGTGCAAAAGCTTATGAAGCTATTGTAAAAGGTGAGAACATTCCAACACCGGGTATTCCAGAATCATTCAATGTATTATTACATGAATTGAGAGGTTTAGCCTTAGATGTAACAATGGATTAATTAACTAAGTAAAAATCTAACAGCAATTATAATGGCTTTAAGAAAAGATAATAAATTAAAATCAAATTTCTCTAAGATTACTATCAGCCTTGCTTCGCCTGAGTCAATTCTTCAGCGTTCAAGTGGTGAAGTATTAAAACCGGAGACAATTAACTACCGTACCTATAAGCCGGAGCGTGATGGTTTATTCTGCGAGCGTATTTTTGGTCCTGTAAAGGATTACGAATGTCATTGTGGAAAATACAAGCGTATCCGTTATAAGGGTATCATTTGCGACCGTTGCGGTGTTGAAGTAACTGAGAAAAAAGTACGTCGTGAGCGTATGGGCCACATTAGCTTAGTGGTACCTGTTGCTCATATCTGGTACTTCCGTTCGTTACCAAACAAAATCGGTTACATCTTAGGTTTACCAACTAAAAAGTTAGATACTATCATTTATTACGAGCGTTATGTTGTAATCAATGCAGGTGTTGCCGCTGCTAATGGTGTAAGTTATTTAGACTTCTTAACTGAAGAAGAATACTTAAACATTGTAGATGGTTTACCAAAAGACAATCATTTATTA
>CAYQDP010000507.1:0-2378 GCA_964416235.1 uncultured Flavobacteriaceae bacterium
CACCGGCGGAACATGAATCTCTTTTTCAATTGTCTTTACAATATTTGTATAGTAAAAACGAGTAAGTTTACCATCAGAATTAAATTCATAATAGTTAATGAGGTTTTTGTCTTCCGCCACCATAAAATCTCTTTTGTCAATAATGTCAAACACAATTGATTTGATTTTGTGTTCTTTCACAAATGGTGTATTGAACTCCAAGATTGGTGCAAATGCGGAGACGTGAGTAGGAATTAGGAGAGATTGCCCTTTTATAAAAAAAGCAACAAGAGTTAAAAGTATGCTAAGTGAATTTTTCAATCAGTTTAACAGCTTCTTTTATATCCGAAGTCGGCATCTGACAGCTTTTGTTTTTACATACGTAAATCATTGTTTTATCATTTACGTAACGGTCTTTCAGTATGTCCAGCTTCGAAGGAAATGCTGTAACGACAAAAATGGCGTTTGGAAGGTAATGTTTATACAGTTCCAATAATTTTTCTTCAACATCTTTACCAACAATGCAAACTTCAGAAGGGTCATTTAACAAATCAAGGTAAAGTGATGCCCAATTGCTATAACCCGCTCCGTAATGTGCTATTTCATCACTTAAACTACTCAACATTTCTGACGACAGTACAAAATATTTTTGTTGTCCTGTTATTTTTGATAGCTTAAAAAGATTTACTGCCATTTGAGAATTAGAGGCAGGTATAACATTATCACTTACTTCGCTGGTTCTTACGGCAAGTTTCTCGGCTGTTAATGCCGTATAATAAAGTAGTGGTCTTTCCGGATCAGAAAAGTGCTTGATAACATAATCACACAAATCCGTAGCATCATTTAACCATTTTTCATCCTGACTGACATAGTAAACATGTATAAAGGCATCAATTACAAAAGCATAATCATCCAAAAAACCGTCAATTTTAGCTTGACCGTTGCTGAACGACCGTTTTAATGCGCCATCTCCGCTTAACATTTTGTTTTTAATAAAGACCGCACTATTAATTGCGAGCTCCTTGTATTTGTTTTCTCCAAAAGTTAAATAAGCCTCACAAAGTGCCCTACACATTAAACCATTCCAAGCGCATAAAATCTTATTGTCAAGTCCGGGCTTTATACGTTTTTCTCTCACTTTTAGTAAAGCATCTGTACATATGCTGATTTTTTCCTTTAACAGTTTTTGATTGATGCCGTGTTTTTGAATTAGCGTAGCCAAATCTTCTGTTCGCATTAAAATGTAATTATCATGTTCCCAATACCCAATGTCATTCACATTATAGTAATCACAAAACAATTCATAATCCCCGGCTAAAATTGTTTTTAATTCTTCTTTTTGCCAAACGTAATATTTTCCCTCTTCACCTTCACTGTCAGCATCCAATGCAGAATAAAATCCTCCTTCCGGACTCAACCATTCTTTTACAACAAAATCAATGGTATGTCTGACAGTTTGTTCGTATAATTCGTTTTTAGTGTAACGATAAGCTTCACAATAGAGAGTAATAAGTTGCGCGTTATCATACAACATCTTTTCAAAGTGCGGAACTTTCCATTGCATGTCTACACTATATCTTGCAAATCCTCCGCCCAATTGATCATATATCCCACCCAATGCCATTTTTTGTAAAGTGAGATCAACATGCTTCATGACTGTTGCATCACCTTTGGTATAGGCATATTTCATTAGGAAGCTGTAATTGTTTGGCATGGGAAATTTCGGTGCGCGATTAGGTCCTCCTAAAACAATATCGAAACGTGTCTTCCAATTAGAAATACATTTTTCAATTATATCCCAATTCAATGTTGTTTCCTCATTTTTCCTTGAGTGAATTATTTCAGTTTGCTTAATCCCATTGGTTAAATCTGTAGCGTATTGCAAAACCTTTTCATAATCTGTAGCGAATAAGTTGTGAAGGTTCTTTAAAATATTTATCCAACGTTCTTTTTGAAAATAAGTTCCGCCGTAAATAGGTCTTCCATCAGGTAACACAAAACAATTTAATGGCCATCCTCCTTGTCCTGTCATTAGTTGAACCGCGCTCATGTATAGCATATCCACATCCGGTCTTTCTTCGCGGTCAACTTTAATATTGATAAAATGCTCATTCATGATTGTTGCCACAGTTTCATCTTCGAAACTTTCATGTTCCATTACATGACACCAATGACAAGCGCTATAACCAATGCTTACAAGTACAAGTTTGTTTTCTTTACGAGCGGTTTCAAAAGCTTTTTCACTCCATGGTACCCAGTTAACCGGATTATGCGCATGTTGTAAAAGATAAGGACTGCTTTCTGTGATGAGGGCATTAGTTGACATAGTGTAAAGTTAGCGCTTCTGGGGATAATATATCATAAAAGCAATTGTTACTTGAAAAATATATGTAAATTTA
>CAYQDP010000508.1:0-2376 GCA_964416235.1 uncultured Flavobacteriaceae bacterium
CAATTGAATTTTCGCAAGGCACCATAACAACTAAAGGCTCTCCAGTTTGTTTTATCCATTCTGTATCAATAGGCTTTTCTTTCAATACCGGATAAGGGTTTTCAGCAAATAGAACATCCAGTAAAATTTCTCTTTCAGGATTTTGAACTATCTGCCCTTCTTGATTTTTACTCACAAGATTTGATCTGTAAATAAATTTATAATGTGCCTTTGGTATCTTCCCTCTGAAGCTTCTTCTTTCATCAAGCTCTAATTTTATGAATACATCGCCTACTATTTTATTCAAATAACTTTCAAGTTCTTCACGTTGAATTTTTGGATTAACAATGATGTCAATATCAACTGAAAACCGTGCAGGTCTTTCCAGTAGAAGAATTAAACTGGTGCCTCCTTTAAATATAAACTCCAGTCCGGTCTGCTTTAGTTGTTCAAGTAGATACAATGCATGTATCATACTTTCTATTAGACTTGGATCTTTTTTATACTTGGCCTGCTTTGTATTTAGCCATTCCGCTGAAAGCGATACTTTATCAATCATTAAAAATAGTTTTAGGTAAGTCTGTTCTTGTTTTTAAAAAAGCAGTTAGCTCTTTGTCCTTTGTTTTTCTCGTTGCATACAGCAACATTTTTGTTGCATCTATACTGTATTTATCTATAGCTTTATTTATAATGTGCGTCAGCTCACTCCCTTGATAAGCAGAAAATAATTTTTTATCAGAGAATAAATCCACTATTAATTTCTCTAATGTAACGGTTGGCACATTATTCACAATTTGTATTGGTGATCTTGTTACTAGCGATTTTATTATTATCGGATTTTCTTTTTCACTCACATATCTTTCTAACTCTATCTCACTGGGTTGTAAAAAAACATCAGACATTTTGCGATCTTTCAAATAATTAAATACCGGCTCTAACGCATCTGTTTCTACTTCTATAATCGTTTGTGAATTGCCGGGTATATGCAACATGAATTCATTAATTATTTTGGTTGGCCAAATGCAATATCGAAGTCCTGAAAACTGACTACTCAATGAATCGCCAAGCTTTATAATGTTTTCGTCTATACCCGGAACGTAAATAGATAATTTTCCCATTGCAAACACACCTCTAGACAATGACCTAATTACTCCATCCTTTTTTAAATCATAAATCCGCCATCTAAAGGTTGTCTCTTTCAGACCTGGCTCTTCTTCACAAAAGAAATTATACAGCTCCTTTCGGGTAAAAGATTCTCTTCCCCCGAAACGATCCTTTAATTGCTGTATGGTATTTTGATTGTACATTTTTCTTGCTATTGCAACACAAATGTAAATAAAAATCGCAAACATTTACCAGTAAAATGCATTTACTGGCAAACGTTTGCAATAAAGAGCAAAATAATTCTGAAAATACTAGGCACATTCATAAAATAATCGCATTGAAAATCAACATATTATAACAAATAATATTTTTCAGGTTCTCTGAATGAAACTTTATTTGATTTTAAAATGTATAAATGAGTAAATTTATATTATTGTAGATGATATGAAAAAATTACTAAATAATATTGTTGAAGCTCAGTTTGGAGCCAATGTATCAGGGAAGCAGTCTGGCGACTACCCTTGTATACAAGGCAGAGACTTCGACGCGAGCGGAGAGTATTTGAGCTTGGAACCATTATATGTTGATGAAGTTGATATGAAATATACGCAATTTCTGAGAAAAGGTGATGTACTGTTTTCAACAAAAGGCAAAATCTTCGCCTCAGTGTGGCAGGATCAAATGATAAATGCTGTTGCTACGGGGACCTTTTTGATTTTGAAAGTAAAAGACAAATCAATTACACCGGAATACTTGGCAATGTATTTAAACTCTTCAAAAGCAAAAAAATATTACGACTTACATATAAAAACTGCCACGGTTAGTCACATAGGCAAAAAACAATTGGAATTGCTCGAAATTGAAATTCCCCCAATTGAAAAACAAAACTTATTGGTTAGTGTGCATAAACTAATGGGGGAAGAAAAAAAACTAACGAGTGAGTTACAAAACAGAAAAGAAAAAATTTTAAACTATTTAATTTAAAAAAGATGAATCCAAATATACAAAAGCTAATTCAGTGCTGGTGGAGAAAGCCGGTTAACGTGCATGGTAAACCAACAAATTACACCGTTAATTATTCTATTATATATGAACGAATTAACCATATTGAAAATGCTCAATATCGAGAGTACAATTTACCGAGTGGTGGTTCTTGGAAGGAAATTATTTCACATTCTGATGAATTGGACAAAAAAATAATTGATGCTATTGTAAATCATTTTGCTGTAGAATTAAAATTAAAGGATTTTACATACTCACAGAGAGAAACTACTGCATTAATTAACAAAGACA
>CAYQDP010000509.1:0-2371 GCA_964416235.1 uncultured Flavobacteriaceae bacterium
TGTAATCAACGCCGTAACCCATTTCGGTACGCATTAAGATAATAACGGGTTTTCCTTTGCCAAGATACGTTTGTGCATTCTTAAGTCCTGAAATCACTTGTTCCATATCATTGCCATTTGCAATTTCTAAGGTGGTCCAACCGAAAGCTTCAAATTTTGCCTTCAAATTTCCTAATGAAAGTACGTTGTCTACATCACCGTCAATCTGGCGACCATTATAATCTACAGTAGCAATGTAATTGTCGATTTTGTTAGCTGCTGCGTATAAAGCAGCTTCCCAAATCTGTCCTTCCTGTAATTCGCCATCACCGTGTAAGCTATACACAACCGAATTATCTTTGTTTAATTTTTTACTCAAAGCTGCACCAACAGCAACACTCATTCCTTGTCCGAGTGAACCACTTGCGATACGCACGCCCGGTAAATTTTCGTGTGTTGTAGGATGTCCTTGTAAACGTGTATTTAATTTTCTGAATGTTTTTAATTCTGAAACAGGAAAATAACCTGCACGAGAGAGAACACTATAGTAAACAGGAGAAATATGACCGTTACTTAAGAAAAACAAATCTTCACCTTTACCATCCATTGTAAAGTTTTTCGGATTATGTTTTAAAATATCATTGTATAGAGCTACAAAAAACTCAACGCAGCCGAGAGAACCGCCGGGATGCCCTGAATTTACAGCATGCACCATACGTACGATGTCTCTTCTTACCTGTGAACTTAATTTTTTTAATTCGGAAATATTGGCCATAATAAGCAATTTGGGCAAAAATACTATTTGCCTAGGCCACTATTCAGTAATGTTGAAAATATAGGAAGTATGTTAAAAACTATAGAGAGTATAGAGAGAAGGTAAATTGACGATGGCCCCTGCAATTGCTATATTTGCAGGTTTGTTGAACTAGGGGATTCAGAGAGAAAAGTATAGAAAATACCTAACTAGCTGAGTTCTAAAAATCTGAATTTAAATAAAATGGCTTTAAAGTGTGGAATTGTAGGGTTACCGAATGTAGGAAAATCGACCCTTTTTAATTGTTTAAGTAATGCAAAAGCGCAAGCGGCGAATTTTCCGTTTTGTACAATTGATCCGAATGTGGGTACTATTACAGTTCCTGATGAGCGTTTGAATAAGTTGGCTGAATTTGTAAAACCTCAGAACATACTGCCAACAACAGTAGAGATTGTAGATATCGCAGGCTTGGTAAAAGGCGCGAGTAAAGGCGAAGGTTTAGGAAATAAATTCTTGGCGAACATCCGTGAGTGTAATGCTATTTTGCATGTATTACGTTGTTTCGATGATCCAAATGTAGTACACGTGGATGGTTCAGTGAATCCGGTACGTGATAAAGAAATTATCGACACCGAGTTACAGTTGAAAGATTTGGAAAGTGTGGATGCGAAAATTAAAAAGTTTGAGAAGCAAGCGAAAACAGGAAGTGACAAGGAGGCGGTGAAAACTTACAATACACTTTTAAAAGTGAAAGCTACTCTTGAAAGTGGTAAATCGGCACGTGCTGCTAATCTTGAAGAGAATGAATTGCCATATGTTGAGGATTTACATCTGCTCACTATTAAACCGGTGATGTATGTATGTAATGTTGATGAAGCCTCTGCGAAGAGCGGGAATAAATATGTTGACCAAGTTAGAGAGGCAGTGAAAGACGAGAATGCGGAAATTTTAGTGATTACCGCACAAATGGAAAGTGAGATTGCCGCGCTTGAAACGTATGAAGAAAAGCAAATGTTCTTACAAGAGATGGGTTTGGATGAGCCGGGCGTAAATAAATTAATTAAGTCAGCTTACAAACTTTTAAATCTTCAAACTTACTTTACGGCAGGCGTGAAAGAAGTGCGTGCCTGGACAATCACGAAAGGAATGAAAGCACCGGAAGCAGCAGGTGTAATTCATACAGATTTCACAAAAGGATTTATTAAAGCTGAAGTTATTGCTTATAATGATTTTATTACACTAGGTTCAGAATCTGCCTGCAGAGATGCCGGTAAATTAAGAATTGAAGGTAAGGAGTATGTAGTTGCAGACGGAGATGTAATGCATTTCCGATTTAATGTTTAGTTATTTATTGTTTGAGGTTTCAGGTTTCTTGTTATGGCAACGATAAAAAGATTTGAGGATTTGGAAGTTTGGCAGCTGGCCAGAGAACTCAATAAACGAATATCTCCGATATTGGATAAATTGAATGAAACAAAAAATTTTGATTTGAAAAGTCAGTTAGATAGATCAGCAGGTTCGGTTATGGATAACATTTCAGAAGGTTTTGAAAGAGATGGTAACAGGGAATTTATTCAGTTTTTAGCTATATCAAAGGGTTCATTGGGTGAAGTAAGATCTCAGTTGTACCGAGTGCTT
>CAYQDP010000510.1:0-2367 GCA_964416235.1 uncultured Flavobacteriaceae bacterium
TTATCAATTTAATTGCCATAGGACAAAAAGGTAATTATTTTATTCATAATTATCTCCCGTCACAATACCAAGCTGCTGATCAGAATCGCTGTATTATTCAGGATATTTATGGACGGATTTTTGTTGCTAACAACGATGGCTTTTTGGTTAACAACGGAGCCGAATGGGATAAATACAATCTGCCATTTCTCTGCTTAACACTTGGCAAAGATGATAATGAAAATATTTTTATTGCCGGAGATGGTGACTTTGGAAAAATCACTCAAAATGCAAACGGTGCTTTTAAGTTTGAGTCGCTCAAACATTTGTTTAAGGATACTACATTAAATCTTGGCAGATTTTGGTCAATCATTACCCTAAAAGGGCATGTTTATTTTTGCAGCAATCAAGTTATTCTTGATTATGACTACACAAGCATAAAAACAATATTACCGGGCGAAGAAGGCTTTCATACATTCTTTGAGGTAGATAATAAATTTATTCTGCGAGAAAAAGGAAAAGGCTTAAAAGTTTTATCTGCTAATAATGAATTTACCCTTTTGAAAGGTGGCGAATTGTTTGCCGATAATAACAATCCGGTAAGAGGAATTATTAAAGGAAAGGAAGGTTATTTTATTGTAACACCTCAGTCTTTATTCAAATTCAATTTCAACAAAGTACTTCCTGAATTATCTACAATTGAAAAAATCAACGCTCCAATTAATTCATGGCTTTCAGAAAAAACTGTTTATTGTGCCGAATCGATTGGAGAAAATCATTATGCTTTTGGCTCTGTAAATGGTGGATTATTAATTACCGATAAAAAATTTAATCCCGTAAACAACATTAGCACCGGTAACATTTTACAAGATGACGGTGTAAATTATATTTATAACGATAATCAAGGGCATATTTGGCTGGCTTTAGCCAAAGGAATAAGTCTTATTGAGTTTAACAGTCCCATCACCCGCTTTACAAAAAGCGAAGGCATTATTGGTACCATTGAATCTTGTGAATTTTTTAATGGAGGTGCTTTTTTAGCAACAGACAAAGGATTGTTATCCTACAATCAATCCAGTCAAAAATTCGAGAATACCAACATCACAGAAGCTTCCTGGTGTGTATATAAATTAAATACCCTTTTATTGGCAGGAACGAACTTTGGTTTGTATCTGTATAATGGAAAAACATTTGATCTAATTTACGAAACACCAAGTGCAATTCATGCCATATATTATCATCCATCAACTCAAACGCTTTTTTTGGGCACTGAAACAGGATATGTGAAGGGAATGATTGATAAGAATAAATTCATCAGCATCAATGAAAATTTTGACATCACAGGTGACATTAGAACTATTGTAGGCGATCAAGATTTTGTATACATGGGTACAACTTTAGATGGGATATATTATGAAAATGTAAAAAAATCAGAACTGAAACTGCTTACTAAAGAAAATGGCTTACCAAGTTTAAATGAAAATTACGTTTTCAAGCATGGTGAAGAAATTCTTGCAGTAACAGATGCAGGCATTTATGTTATTTCAAGCAGTAACGGAACCAAAACCGTAAAGCAGGATGCGCGCTTATCTCGTTTTAATAAAATGTACAGCATTTCAAGAACAGCTTCCATTAATAATGAATTATGGCTAACTGCGAAATTAAAATCCGATCCTAAGGCACCTGAATCATTAATGTGTCTTGAGTTAAAAGAAAAAGAGTTTGAAATTAAGCCCACTCAACTCTCTCGTATAAAGGAATCCGACACAAAATCTTTTTGCGTTGGTAATTCGTTAGTGTATATAGGAACAAACAATGGTTTGTATTGTTACGACCTCAGCATTAAACCAAAAACATTTGGACTCAACACTTTTATAAATAATTTGAATTTCGGTAGTGATACCACTCAACACCTATTCAATATTCATCCACAAACTAAACTTAATCCGGTTGAATTAAATTATTCTAACAGTACAATTGAAATACGATTAGGAGCTTCGGATTACATTGACAAAAATGAATTGTTGTTTTCGTACTATCTTGTTGGCAGGGACACAGGATTCAGTGCTTACTCCAATAACAAAAAAATAAAACTAGAATACCTCCATGAAGGTAATTACACTTTTATCGTAAAATCAAAAAACATTCTAGGCATAGAAGGACAGGAAATAGAAATTGACTTTACCATTTTGCCTCCATGGTATCGCACTGTGTGGGCTTACACAATTTATGTTCTCTTGCTTATAGCATTAATTTACCTTATCATCAAACTTAATTTAAAACGTTTACGCGAGCAAAATATTAAACTCGAGAACATTATTACCGAGAGAACGAAAGAAATCAACTATCAAAAATTATTAATTGAACATAAGAACAGAGAAATCACAG
>CAYQDP010000511.1:0-2361 GCA_964416235.1 uncultured Flavobacteriaceae bacterium
CCTGTAGTTGCAGCGGCAGCGGCCGGTGCAGTTGTATTTTGAATTACTGCCACAGTTGATGATGCCGAAATACATGAAGCAGTTGTAACAGTTAAACTATATGTACCAGGGCTGCTAACCGTTGGGTTTTGTAAATTAGAAGAAAATGCGCCAGGACCTGTCCAAGTATATGTTGTTCCGCCTGTACCATTTATAATTGTTGTGGTTTGAACGCAATTGATAGTTTTTGTTGAACCTGCATTCGCGGTTGGTGTAGTATTTACCTGAATGTTTTGTGAGAGTGAAGAGCTACAAGTAGCACTAATACCAACTGAATACGTTACAGGGAAAGTACCAGCCCCGGAAGTACCCGGACAAAATGAATTAGCACTAACACCGGTTCCGCTGAATACACCACCGCCTGTTCCGGTAACCTGTGGGTTTAAAGCTAAACAACCAAATGCAGTACATTGAACTGTTGGTGTTGTCCAAGCTGCACTATAAGGGTTACCCACAACAATTGTTTGGGTTCCGGTTACGATAGGACAAGAAGCGTTTTGAGTATTGAATGTGTATGTTACAGTATAAGTACCAACCGGCATTAATGAAGTGGTTAATGCGCAATAGCCATCACCAAAATTAGTTAATGCGCCCGGTACAGCTGGATTTAAAGCATAAGAGGCAGTTCCTATTGCACTATTGGCTGGTACAGTCACAGTTTGACAACCAACAGAATTTGTGGTCCATGTTCCAGTAACCAATGTTGCATTATCATAACAACTGGATACTGTATATGTCATGTTTGGAAACCACGCATTAATATTACACAGCACATATTGATGATTCAATGTAGGATCCATGTATGAAGCAAATAACTGATAGTTTGAGTTATTAGGCATAGGGCCAATATTAGCCGTACAAGTTCCAACAGGTCCTGTACAACCTATTAAGCTGCCATTCTCATATAACGTTACAGAATTATCAATTGAAGAAAATCCATTTGTTGGATTAATTCTTAAACGAATACAAGGAGTGTTATAAAGATTAACCGGACTTCCGCCACCTGGCTGACCGGCACCAATAAAATGAACACCCGAATTACAAGCAATACTGTAAGATGGCACTGTTGCAAATGAACTATTGTACAAGGTAAGAGGAATTGGTGTAGCAGTGTACAAGTTAACACACTGGGAAAATACTGAGTTGAAGCTCAGAACCACCATCAAAACACTTAAGTAAAAATATTTCTTCATGTTAAATTTTTCTAATGATTATTTCTGACTTTCTATTAATTTCTTTCTGAATTCAGGATTCAACAAATCGAGATTATCCTTGTACCAAACATTTAGCCTGCCTTTATAAGCATCTAGGGTTTCTGCTTTTTCATTGAACTCCGGAAAACCTGCCGGAATTTGTCGCTTAATTAAAGCATCTACAATTTCTTTCTCCAAATTGCCGTATTTAGAAACGACCATTTCAGATTTAACTGCCATTTGATTTGCTTTAAGAGCATTGTGCTGCTCTTTTAATTCGCGTTCGTTTTGTGCGGTCACACAAAAAAACGAGAAACATGAAAAACTTAGAATTAACGCTTTTTTCATTTTAAATTAAGGTTTCGACAAAGATATAAAATCAAGCGACGAAAAAAAGAAAAAAAACTTGACTTGTAAACTGATTTTCAACAAAATAGACCTAATAAGTTCTAAAATAATTTAGATGCTAGTTACCAGGCTTTTTTATGAAACTTAACCTCCAAATCGGTAACAAAATCGCTTACCATTTGGTTATTAGGATTAATAGCCAATGCCTGCTGATAATATTTTATACTATTTAAAGTATCACCGGCTTCAAAATAGGATTTCCCTAATAAAACATTTAAAAACTCAGCATGGTGTCCCTTCTCTAACTCTTTAGCGAAAAAACGAACGCCCTCATTCGGACTAGTTTTCATGTACAAGTCTTGCAGTACCTCGTATGGCACAGTAAATTCATGTTTTTTATCGAGTTCAATGGCTTTAAACAAATAAGGTTTTGCGTCCTCAGCTTTTCCCAATCGGTAATAAGCAATTCCAATATTACAGGCCGTTTCCTTTTTTGTTGAGTCCCGTTTAAATCCTTCCATTAAATATGGTAAAGCTGAAGCCGGATCATTTTCAACAGACAATAAAATATGTGCAATGTTATTATAACACACATCACAAGTTGGGTCAACCTTAATTGCGTTTAATAAAACTTTCTCGGCATTTCTGACTTTTTGAAGTTTTTGATTATCGGGAATTACATCACTTTTATCATTGATGTGAATCATCACTTGAGAACTGGCAAGCAATGATAATTTCACAGAATTAGGATATTTTTTTATATCACTTTCAAATAATGTAA
>CAYQDP010000512.1:0-2360 GCA_964416235.1 uncultured Flavobacteriaceae bacterium
GTGATGGAGTTGCAATCAACCAACCTTCATCAGATGAAAGATTTCCTGCGGCAATTCTTAAATATCCAATTAAATCCAGTTTCTGTTGTGGGGAAGTTGTTCCAATACCAACATTACCTGTTGTGTTCTTGATTGTAACTGCATCTAAAGAGTTTCCACTTGCAAAAGGTACATTAGCCGGAGCTCCTGAGCTAAACACAGCGAATTTCAAATCACTGCTTGACTCATAAATTCCTGTATAACCTGAATTAACACCACCAACGGCTCCCAAAAATAAACGGCTACCACCCAGTCTCAAACTTCCATTCACATCTAATTCAGAAACCGTTGTTGTATAACCAATGGCTGTTCTTCCGCTTTGATCAAAAAACAAACGATTTTGAATTCCATTACTTGTGAAATCCATATTATTAGTTCCTGTGTGATAACTAATTCCTCCTAAAAAATGATTTACAAGTGAGCCTAAATTTAAAGTTGCCCTATTTGAACCTGTTGCTACAATTGAAATATCTGCATTCGCTCCACTTTGCACCTGTAATATTTCCGTTGGAGAAGTCGTTCCAATACCAACATAATCAGAAGTATTTGAAAGTGTAGTTGCAGTAGTAGTTAGCCTGCTCCAAAGTCCGGTTCCCCCAATTGTTGTTGAATTTGATCCAACCGTTAACACATTATTGGTAAACGTAACATTTGGACTAATGTTTAGAGAATTAATTCCAGGTGCAGGAGAATAACTTAAAATTCCGGTTGCGGGTGTAAAACTCATTCCAACCGGCGCGACATTAACTGTATAGTTATTTGCAACTGTTGTAACGGTTGCTGTTCCTTGTCCGATTAAATTAGGAGCCGGCGTTACTGTTGGCAACGGTGCTGCTATTGTGAAGTTGGGATATGTTCCGGAAACTGTAGTTGATCCTGCTCCAGTAATTGAAACTGTTTGATTCGGAGCTGTATTGATAATCGAACCTGATGCTACGGAAATTCCAGGTCCGGCTAAATAAGAAGTATTTGTAGAAGTAATAGTAAAGTTTGGCCAAGCCCCGGATACAATTGTTGAACCTTGCCCAATTATGTTTGGTGATTGTACATTAACTGTAAAATTGCTTCCAGCTCCTGTTGGGGTAACATTGGCAATCCCCGTTCCGGTCATACTTATTGTATTACTTCCTGAACCAGTTAAAGTGGCTGTTGATGATATTCCTCCTTGTGTAAGTGTTAATTCTTTTGTTCCGCTATTGAAATTTAAACTTGGTTGAGCCACATCAACAGTATAGTTGGGATAAGTCCCGCTAACGGTTGTTATACCTGCGGCATTTAGCGTTACTGTTTGGTCGGGTGCCGAATTGGTAATGCTTCCTGAAGAGATTGATATGCCGTTACCTGCTGTATAAGATGCTGCGTTGCCTGCTTTCTCTGCAAATAATGCATAAGGAACAGAAACCAATTGAGCTGAGCCTACTGTAGAATATGATGTTCCTCCGGCAGGATCTATGTTAACCTGTAAAAAATACGGACCACTACCCCAACCAATAGCTGAAAAAGTTCCCACAACAGGAGTACCTAATCCGATACCAACATTAAAAATCCCTGCGCTGCTAGGTGTTGCCGTGTTGGTTTCTTCATAGACTAAAGTTCCGCCAACACTACCTTGGTAGATTTGAAATTTAATTCCTATTGACGAAGTAACGATATTACCACCTGCATCTCGCGCTATCGCTTGATAATTGATGGATTGAGGTGCTTGTGACTTTACAAAAAATGAAACGAAAACAAAGGCAAAAAGTAGATAAAATCTCATTCTTAAAATTTTTATTAAAGATACTAAATAAACACGTAAAGACAAAAGCCTTATTTGATTGAATACCAATAATATAAGCGTTTAATAAATAAAAAAAGCGACCAATTTGGTCGCCTTTTTACAAGCTTTTGGAGGTTAAAAAGCGATGTTTATTCGGCATCCAAAACCGATTTAATATTGGGTTTAAAATACAGATTGCTTTTTAAAATTTTTCCGTCTTCCCTAAAAATAGGCTGGCCCTTTTCATCCAGCTTACTCATATTACTTCTGTGGATTTCATCATACACTTCTTCAATCTTATGTTGAAGTCCGTGTTTTAAAATTGTTCCGAACAAAATATACAACTGATCGCCAAGTGCATCAGCTATTTCATGAATATCCCCGTTTTTACACGCCTCAAGATATTCTTCGTTTTCTTCCTTGATTAGATTATATCTCAGAGTATAATCACGTTCACTTATTAAAGTAATACTCTTAGCGTTTCCTATTTGGAACACATCGTGAAACTCTTCTACCGATTTTATTTTTTCGTACAACTTAGACATGCTTATTTCTTTCCTGA
>CAYQDP010000513.1:0-2358 GCA_964416235.1 uncultured Flavobacteriaceae bacterium
GTATGTTGCCAAAAACCGATGCTTTAAAATCGATAACCTGAAAATAGGCTATGCCTGAGGGTTTGTTATTATGGAACAAGATCACATAACGAGAAACAAAATTTTTGGATGGCGTGTTTTCCAATAAATTCAGATAATTTAAGTCGAGATACATATTCTTCCCACTTAAAACATCATTCCAACTGTCAGCATCTACCTCCCTTGCTGAATCATATGTAATGAAATCGAAATTCTTTTCCAGTTTTTCGCGTTTATAATGCGACTTTAATTTCTCTATGTGTTTGCAAAAAAACATTGGGACGCCTAAAGTTACCAAGTAAGCGGAACTTTATTTAGTTAAATTTCTTAAAAAAGCGTAAAGTACGTCAACACTCTGAGTTTCCGTTTGATTATGTGTGTCAATTGTTAAATCAGCCAACTCAGGCTTGTCAAATGGAGCGGAAATTCCTGTAAAATGCTGGATATCCCCTTTAATTGCCTTTTTATATAGCCCTTTTACATCGCGCTCCTTGCAAACATCCAAAGGTGTTGAAATATAAATTAATTTATACTCACTGCCCAATACCTTTTTTGCAATCTCACGCAAATTCTCGGTTGGTGTAATCAAACTACAAATCACTACAAAATTATTCTGAATTAATAATTTTGCTACTTCCGCAGCTCGCCTGATATTTTCTATTCTATCTGCCTCTGTAAAACCTAAATTAGAGTTAATTCCGCTCCTTAATACATCCCCATCCAACACTTCACATAAAACTCCCTCTTTCTGAAGTTTCTCCTCCAGCGCATAGGCAATTGTAGATTTACCGGCTCCAGAAAGCCCGGTCATCCATAGTACAATTGGTTTTATCGACTGCATAATTATTCAATAAATTTAAGCTTATACAAGCAAAAAAAGAATTATTTTTAAGTGCTTATTAGAATAAAATGGACTTTAACAATTCTCCGAAAATAGATCAGGTTGGCATTGAGGAAAGAGTAGCCCGCTTTAATACCCGCAGTATTAAAAAGCAAAGTAAAGTACAGGCACTAAAGCTGGCTCTTAACATGATTGACCTTACCACTTTGGAAGGAAAGGATACTGAGGGAAAAGTTATCCAAATGTGTTATAAGGCCATGCATCCTGCCGATGACTTAAAAGGTTTACCAACTGTAGCTGCAGTTTGCGTGTATCCGAATTTTGTAAAAACAGCAAAAAAAGCTTTAGGTGTTTCGGGAGTTAAAGTAGCTTCGGTGGCTACTGCTTTTCCAAGCGGAAATTCAACCCTTGAAATAAAGTTAAGTGATACTAAGCTGGCAGTGGATGACGGTGCCGACGAAGTAGACATGGTAATAAGTCGCGGTGAATTCTTAAAAGGAAATTACAATTTTGTTTATGATGAAATTGCAGCAATAAAGGAAGCTTGCGGTAAAGCGCGCTTAAAAGTAATTTTAGAAACCGGTGAACTTTCTACTTTAGATAACGTTCGTAAGGCCTCCGACATTGCTATTGCAGCCGGTGCCGACTTTATTAAAACCTCTACCGGAAAAATTCAACCTGCCGCTACAATGCCTGTAACTTTAGTTATGTTGCAGGCTATTAATGATCATTATCTGAAAACCGGACAAATGATTGGAATGAAACCTGCGGGAGGAATTTCAACTGCTAAAGTGGCATTGCAATATTTAGTGATGCTGCACGAAACATTAGGGAACAAATGGCTCGATAATCATTGGTTCCGTTTTGGCGCAAGTAGTTTAGCCAATGATATTATTTTACAACTAGGCAAAGAAGAAAAGGGAGTGTATTACAGTAAAGACTACATCAGCAACGACTAATTAATTATCGCTCCATTCTTCCTTTACAAGAAAATACAAGACATGAATAAAGAAAATACAAACGAATTCTTCACCGACTGGACTTACGCTCCTTCTCCGGAAAGTACAGATCATGTTAAAATGAATAAGCAATATGATTTATTCATTAATGGCAAATTTGTAAAACCAAACAATAAAAAATATTTTGCTACAATAAATCCTGCTACAGAAGAAAAATTAGCTGAAGTTGCAGAGGCTAATGAGAAGGATGTAGATACAGCAGTTAATGCCGCTAAAAACGCTTACGATAAAGTGTGGAAAAAAATGCCCGCTGCTGAGCGAGGTAAATATATTTTCAGAATTGCGCGATTAATTCAGGAACGCGCGCGTGAATTTGCGGTAATAGAATCTTTAAACGGCGGAAAACCCATTCGCGAAAGCCGTGATGTGGATGTTCCTCTTGCTGCTAATCATTTTTTCTATTACGCAGGCTGGGCCGATAAATTAGAATACGCTTTCCCCAATAAAAAACCACAATCTTTAGGTGTAGCAGGACAAATC
>CAYQDP010000514.1:0-2353 GCA_964416235.1 uncultured Flavobacteriaceae bacterium
GTCACGATTCCCTTAAATTTTTTATCCATGTAGGCATCCACTTCAATTAGAGCTGTGTCATTTTTGTGAACGCGAATGATATCATTTTCGTTTACCTCCACACTTACTTCCATTTCATTTAAGTTGGCAAGACGTAAAATTTCGGTGCCCTGTAATCCGGTAACACCAACAACACGCTCACCTTTTTCAACATTTAATTTAGATACTGTTCCGTCTACAGGAGCATAAATGTAAGTCTTGTCTAAATTCGTACTCGCTTCCTTCAACGATGCTTCCATTCCCTTTACATTAAATTCAGAAGCTTTAATGTTTTCCTGCAAACCTTCCACGTTTGCTTTAGCCGCTTCATACTGTGCTTTTGATGCGTCAAACTCTTGTTGTGAAATCGCATTTTGGTCAAATAATTTTTTATTACGTGCGTGACTTGCCTCTGCGTTCGCGAGATTTGCTTTTGCTTGTTCCAACTGTGCTACGTTGGTTTTGAGATTAGCTTTTGTGCTATTTACAGAAGCTTCTACCCGTTCGATTGTACTCTCATAAATATCAGGCTTAATGCGGCATAATAATTGTCCCTTTTTAACCTGATCGCCTTCCTTCACGAGCATATCAACAATTTCACCACTAACATCAGAAGTGATTTTTAGTTCTGTTTCAGGTTGAATTTTACCATTCGCTGATACTATTTCAACAATGCTTCGCTTAATGGCCTTTTCGGTAATTACCTCAGTGGGTTTACTTCCTTGAAGCGTTTTAACTACAACAACCGTTAAAATAAGGGCGATGCCGATACCTATTATCCAATATACTTTTTTCATAAGCAGCTTTTATGCTGTACAAATGTATAAACTTAACGGCAAATGACACTTCCACTCCTCACTTATAACAACCGAATGTCATTAAATAAGGCTTAATCGTTTATAATACGGGATTTATTAATCGCCTTTTCACGCATGACTTCCTGTATGCTTCGGTTCTCAATTTTACAGGTTAACCAGGAAATGATATCGAGGTACAAGAACGCACGCTTTTCGTAAGGATCTTGCTGCAGCTTAATTAGACTGCTACGTAATTTCACGAATTCCTTTTTTACGCTCACGGTATCCATTACCGGTACTTTACGCAAGAAGTTGATGATTTGCTGCTGTACCTGATTTAGCTCCTCCAATTTGTATAAAAAACGGTATACAGCCTTTACCTGATACTCTACCATTTCAGTGTCGCCCATTTCGTAATGTGCAATTAACTTTAGAATTCGTGAAAAGGAATGTATATCGCCACGGATTTGAGCCGGATGATTTATTACTTTATTAAGATACTTTATGGCATTTACATTATCACCGCTTCCAAAATACAAGCAACCGATTTTATAATAGAAGTTTATTATCCTGTTATCATCAATTTTTTTATGAAAACGTTCAATGCCAGCCTCAATTTCATTTACCAAATACAATCCACCCGAAAAATTACCATTCATGAAATGAAAATTGATTTTATTAAGGTAGAGATACTGAAAAAGAAGCACCGAGTTATTCTCATTATTCAAAATAAATTCTTCACTTCCTAATTTTTCCAGCTTACTTAAAGTTTCGTTGAATTTGGATTTATGGTTCACAAAAAACAAAGCGGCCATAAGGTTATGCAAACCTTTGAGATACAAATCGGCATATACCGGAGTTAATCGGTCATTTTCTGTAAACAAATCAACCCATTTGCTGGCGTATTTGTAACAGGTTAAAAAATCCTGAATAATGTAATTATACCAAACGTATGATTGATAGAGATACAATTTTTCAAAAAAACTTAATTCATCGATATTGTAAGCCGGTAAATTAGATTTGAAAAATTCGCTAACAAATAAGAAATCCTTTTCGTTACGAACATGACTTGTTTTTAAATACAAACCATACAAGCGCAAACCTAAATTTGAAAACACGTTGGTGCCGGAAATTTTTTTATTGAGCGCATTGGCACTTTTGGTTATTTCCTCGGCGGTTGTATCGATACTTCGTGTGATATATTGACTCTCGATATGCTTTTCGAAATCGTAAATCTCGAGCAGAATTGCGTTTTTCTCATATTCAAATGCAGAAACCTTCGCTTTATCGAGCATTTTCAAACTCTGTGTATACAAACCTTTGTTGTACAATAGTTTTGCGTAATCGATTTGTTCGCGCAAATAAATATCCAAATCCTGATTGGAAGCATTCATTCGCAAACTTTGCAAAATCTGCTTATACAAATGAGCCTTTAAATTTGAGAGTTGTGCCTTGGTGATGTCGCTTGCCTTCTGAAATATTTTTTCCTCGCTATACTCATTTTGCTTATCCAACACATCGAACAAAACAAGAAATTT
>CAYQDP010000515.1:0-2350 GCA_964416235.1 uncultured Flavobacteriaceae bacterium
TACGTTTCTTAACTGTTGCTTTAGACAAACACGCAATTGCTTACAGCGAAAAACGTAAAGGTAAAGTGGCTGAAGGTAAAACTAAAAAGAAAGAATCAGCTAACGCTTAATTATTAACCTTTAAAGAAATTTTGTATGGCAAATAATAACGAAATACGTTTTTTAAACCCTCCAACTGCTGAGGTAAAAAAGAAAAAATACTGCCGTTTTAAGAAAAGCGGTATTAAATACATCGATTACAAAGACCCTGATTTTTTATTAAAGTTCGTTAACGAGCAAGGTAAATTATTACCACGCCGTTTAACCGGTACTTCATTAAAATACCAGCGTAAAGTGGCTCAAGCCGTAAAACGCGCTCGTCACTTAGCGTTAATGCCTTATGTGGCCGATTTATTAAAATAAAATTTAAATAATTATTACAATGGAAGTTATTTTAAAACAAGATATCAAAGGATTAGGGTTCGCTGACGAACTTGTAAAGGTGCGTCCGGGTTACGGTCGTAACTTTTTAATCCCACGCGGCATGGCAGTATTAGCTACTGAAGGTGCTCGTAAAATGCATGCTGAAGTATTAAAGCAACGTGCATTTAAAGAAGAGAAATTACGTAAAGAAGCTCAAGCAAATGCTGAGAAATTAGCAGGTGTTACTATTAAAATTGGTGCTAAAGCCGGTGAAAATGGTAAGATTTTCGGATCAGTAACTACTATTCAGGTAGCTGAAGCTTTAAACAAAGCAGGTTACCCTGTAGAGCGTAAGAACATTGAAATCAATGAAGATTCAATTAAAGCTTTAGGTACTTATAGCGCGAAAGTTCGCCTATTTAAAGAAGTATCTGCAACTGTAAGTTTTGAAGTTGTAGCTGAATAATCTCATTATCTTTTATAAAAACCCCGTTCTGTTTCAGGACGGGGTTTTTTATTTTATCTTTATCGTACATGTACAATCTGTTTTTCTTTCTCTATCTGGCGTTTTCCGGAGTAGCCGCCATCATAAGCATTAGTATGTGGCTCGACTACTTTCGCAAAATAGATGTATTTGAACCGGAGAAAATAAAAAATCTTGTTCTTGCAATGCTAATCGGGTGCATTACGCCTTTTTTGAGCATCTACATTTATAGACTCATACATCTTACTCATTTTGATTTAAACGGAGAGTTTTATAATGATTTGTTCTATACCATCTTTGCTATTGGTGCTAATGAAGAGCTCTCAAAAATTGTGGGTGTATTGATTGTATTCCAAGTATTCAAAAAGAAAATCAACGAACCTATCGATTACTTAGTATACGCCGGTGTTACTGCGCTTGGCTTTTCGATCGTAGAAAATTTCAAATACTTTAATAATTACGGCATTCAGATTATTTCTACACGTGCCTTCTACTCTGCTCTCGTCCACATCATCAACACTACCATAATTGTTTATGGTTTTTTCCGACTTAAATTATTTAATAAAGGCAATCAAATTACCAACACTCTCGTTGCTTTTATAGCATCGGCATCCTCACATGGCTTGTTTGATTTTTTTCTCATTAACAATTTTATTGGTCCAGTAACTCCGATTTTTGCAACAATCGTTTATTTAGTAGGTATTAATTTCTGGGTGCAGATGCTGAATAATGCTAATAATTACTCCCAAAATTTCAATTATGAAAAAATTCACTTTTCAAGTAATATTTTCTTCCGATTATTATTTTGGTATTTGGCTACCATCATCTTTACATTAGTGTATAACATGATTGTGTTTGATTCTAAACGTGCTTTAAGTTATTTCTTCAATAGCTTAAGTTCCGACGGATTGTTATTGGTGATTGTGATTCTACGTGCCAGCCGTTTTAAGATATTCTACCGAAAATATTTTAATGTAAACATCGAATTACCTTTTTATATAACAAAAAACGGAGATGAAGATTTTAAACTGCTTTATCTCCTGCCAATAAAAATCAGAGGGGAAAGCTCTTACGAGTACAAACTCACAACTTTTCTCAATAAAATTGTTCAGCTATTTCCGCTTACAGAAAATAAATCTAACCTCAAAGAACCGCTCACCGTAAATCTTTGCGATAAAATATTATTAAATGATGATGTTATTGTTTATAAAGCCCAACACGATACTCAAACTTATTATATAAAACCTAAAACCAGAGGTGAAACTGAAACAGATCAAGAACACCCCATTGCAGGGCTTTATACCTTAAAACAAGTAAATAATCAAGAAAATGAAGCTATAATTAGCTACAATGACCTTCATTTTATTGACTGGATTTATGTAAAATAATCCCTGTTTTTTACGTAAATTAGTACTGAACATTTTGAGAAAATCAATCTTCATACTCGTTTTATTCATTTCGTTG
>CAYQDP010000516.1:0-2348 GCA_964416235.1 uncultured Flavobacteriaceae bacterium
GTGATGCAGTTATTAATATCTGCCGCATTGATGTTCTGGCTTTTCACTTCTGTAGCTAAAGCCTATAAAACAACAGGTGTTACTTCTGCGCCAAAAGGAAAACAATCTTTCTTTGAACCGTTAATTGTATTTGTGCGCGATGATTTAGCTAAAGGCAACATCGGTCACGGTTACGAAAAATATGTACCGTATCTTTTAACTGTATTCTTTCTTATTTTAATCAATAACGTATTCGGATTAATTCCAATTGGTGCTAACTTAACCGGAAATATCGCGTTTACTTTAGTTTTATCAGTAATCACTTTAATTGTTACAAACGTAAACGCAAATGGCGCTTACTGGCATCATATCTTAATGCCACCGGCTCCAAAATGGTTATGGCCAATATTAATTCCAATTGAAGTTGTAGGTATTTTAACTAAGCCTTTCGCCTTAATGATTCGTTTATTCGCGAACATGACTGCGGGTCACATTATTGTAATCAGTTTAGTGGGATTAATTTTCTTCTTCGAATCATTAGCTATTTCTCCTGTATCAGTAGCCTTTGCTTTATTTATTGATGTATTGGAGTGTTTAGTAGCATTTTTACAAGCTTACATTTTCACTATGTTAACCGCCTTGTTTATTGGCGCGGCTACAGCCGACCATTCACACGACGAGTCGCATTCAGGTGAACATGCAACAGAATCACATTAATAAACAAATAATAACAAATAAAAAACAAAAACCATGGGTGGAAGTATCGCAGCAATCGGAGCAGGTTTAGCCGTAATTGGCGCCGGCATCGGTATCGGACAAATTGGTGGTCATGCAATGGATGCCATTGCTCGTCAACCAGAAGCGCATTCAAAGATCCAAACTACAATGATTATCGCAGCAGCTTTAGTTGAAGGTGTTGCTTTATTCGGTGTGGTTGTAGCTTTAATGTCGAAGTAAAAACAAAAGTCCTCTGCGGTTGGCAGAGGACCTGTTTTTTAAAAGTTATTATTTAAAATGAAATAAAAAATGAATTCACTATTTATCTTAAACGCACTAGTAACTCCGGGAGTTGGTTTAATCTTCTGGACCAGCATCGTGTTTATTTTATTATTGGTTTTGTTAGGCAAATTTGCCTGGAAACCAATTTTAGCGGCTATTAAGTCTCGTGAAGAGAGTATTGATGAAGCTTTAAAATCTGCAGAAAAGGCGAAGCTTGAAATGCAAGAGTTAAAAGCCGGAAATGAAAAGATTTTGGCTGAAGCTCGGGCTGAGCGTGATGCTTTATTAAAAGAAGCACGTGATACAAAAGATGCTATTATCAACGAAGCAAAGACAAAAGCTAAATCTGAAGCTGATCGTATTTTAACTTCTGCTCGTGAGCAAATCACCAACGAAAAAAATGCTGCTATTACTGAATTAAAAAATCAAGTAGCTACTTTGTCAATTGAAATAGCAGAGAAAATTTTGCGTTCTGAGCTTTCATCTGATGATAAGCAAAAAGCATTGGTAACTAACTTAATGAAAGACGTTAATCTGAACTAAAATGATGATCGTTGCTTCAAGATACGCTAAATCATTAATCGACCTTGCTGTTGAGACCAAGCAATTAGAAGAAGTGCGCAATGATATGCGTCTTATTGCTCAGGTTTGTAAAGAAAACAGAGAGTTTGTTGTATTATTAGAAAGTCCGGTTGTGAAAACAGATAAAAAGATGGCTATTCTTAAATCTATTTTCGAAGGAAAAATTTCTGCAACTACTTTGGCCTTCCTTGATATTATTGCTAAGAAGCGCCGTGAAGGGTTCATTGATAATATTGCTTATGCTTTCGATGAGCAATATAAAGCATTCAAAAATATTACCAGTGCAGTAATTACTACAGCAGTAAAACTGGATGATGCATCGAAAGCACAGGTTTTAAAAATTGTAAAGGAAAGTGTAAACGGTGAAGTTGATTTAGTTGAAAAAACTGATAAGAGTTTGATTGGTGGTTTTATACTTACTGTAAACGATAAACAAATAGACACAAGTATCAAGCGTAAATTAAACGATTTAAAAAAGAACTTTTCGGGTAACTTATATGTACCTGATTTAAATTAATAAATACTTAAGCAAATGGCAGAAGTAAAACCGGCAGAAGTATCTGCAATTTTAAGACAACAATTATCTGGTTTCAAAAGCGAAACTGAATTGGAACAAGTTGGTACCGTGTTACAAATTGGTGACGGTATCGCCCTTATCTACGGATTATCAAAAGTAGAATCAGGTGAATTAATTGAATTCGAAACAGGTTTACAAGGAATTGTATTGAACCTTGAAGAAGATAATGTTGGTGCCGTATTATTAGGCCCTAGTGATAATATTAAAGAAG
>CAYQDP010000517.1:0-2341 GCA_964416235.1 uncultured Flavobacteriaceae bacterium
GATGCCACTCAACATCCGAAAGGATTTTATAATTGGGTGAACACAAAGTTTGGCGAATTAAAAAATAAGCAATGCTATACATTGTTGGCAGATTACGTGTTCAACAACACAATGTTTTTAGATACAAAGAAATTCGAAGCCTTTTTAGCGAATCCCGATACTGCGGCTTTGCATAAAGATGCAGCATTTATGGTAGCTAATACATTCAACTCTAATTTCACCAATAATTACCAAAAATATTTCATGGATTTTACGTCACAAAACAATTATTTAGGACGTACTTACCTAAAAGGAATTTTGGAAATGAATAAGGGTAAGAAAATGTATCCGGATGCTAACTTCACCATGCGCGTTTCTTACGGTAATGTTAAATCATATACGCCTCGTGATGGAGTTAAATACAGTCACGTTTGTACATTAAAAGGTGTATTAGAAAAATACAAACCGGGTGATTATGAATTTGATTTACCGGCTAACTTAATTGAAGCAGCTAAGAAAAAGGATTTCGGTCAGTATGCCGACCCTGCTTATAATGACATTGTAGTTTCTTACATTACCACGAATGATATTACAGGTGGAAACTCAGGCTCTCCGGTTATCAATGCTAAAGGCGAATTAATTGGTTTAGCATTTGACGGAAATTACGAAGCATTAAGTCATAAAATTACGTTTGATAAGGATTTGAACCGCACCATTAATGTGGATGTACGTTATGTATTATGGGTAATTGAAAAATTAGGAGGAGCGACTAATATCATTAACGAATTAGACTTACGTAAAAACTAAGATTAATCATATAAATGAAAACCCTCTCAGTCAGCTGAGGGGGTTTTTTATTTGAATTATTTTCTGCACTTTTAGTTTAAAATCTTTTCATGGCATTCGAAGAATTTAAAAAAGTAGCAAATAGTTTTAATGAGCTGTCTGCACAACAGAAAGAAAAAGCACTTACCGATTGTTCTTCAGCTAAATTTACTTCAGCACATGCAATTAAACATTATCATGACAGTTTACTGTTTACGTTAGCTTATCCTGAGAACGAAACGATACGGAATTTAGCAGCTTCTGAAATGAAAAGACTTTCCGTTTTTATAAAATCTGCTAAACAAGATGTAAAAGATAAACTTATTTTAAGTGGAATCGCAAATTCACAAACGGATGGCGCTTTTAGTTTAAGTTTAGCTAAATGGTTATTAAAAGAATATGGAAAAGATGTCCAGTTACACTCTTTTGATGAGAGCGGCACACATCCAAAGGAAGTTTTAAAATATCTCTTTCCTGAAATGGAATTCGAAATGCTCGCCGATGAAAAATTGAACGCGGGCAAGTGGATTGAAAAACTAAGCGGAACAAAAAACAAACATGAGCAATTGCAATGGCTGGTAAATCATGTAGACTCTATTAAGGTTCCTGATTTAGTGAAAGACCAGCTTTTCGAATCATTATCGGTGTATATAACTGTAATAGGCCGCGATGAAAAATTTTCACGCAGTTTTGGAAACATTCAACTCACAAAAACTTTTTACCACAGCAACGGAATATTAAAGAAATTTGATGAAGCATCTATCATTAAAAAGAAATTACCTGCTCCTTCCAAATTAAGTAATACGCAGAGGAAACAGATCATTGATGCCTCACGCACCGCATTAGCCTTGCTAAACCGCGAAACGGATCCTGTCACTTATTGCAACGAAGAAGGAATTCTATTTTTTGAATTAGAGCACGGTTTATCCATCGCCTTATTTAGCATGCTGCCGCAGCGCCGCTTACCCTTAGAGTCATACATTGGATTTATGATGTTTAAAAACGGATATCCCATGGCATATGGCGGCGGTTGGTTATTCGGACATCGTTCTTTATTGGGAATAAATATTTTCGAAGCATTTCGCGGAGGAGAATCGGCCTTTGTGTTTGCTCAACTTTTGCGTACCTATAAAAACGCTTTTGGCGCAGAGTACTTTGAGGTAGAGCCGTATCAGTTCGGGAAAAATAATCCGGAGGGATTACAATCCGGCGCATTCTGGTTTTACTACCGATTCGGATTCCGTCCGCTCGACAAAGAACTAAACGAATTGGCACTAAAGGAAGCGTCTATCATTGCCGCACAAAAAGGATACCGGTCTTCTATTGAAACCTTGAAGAAATTTACAGCCGGAAACGTATTTGTGAATTTCAGTCACCTTAAGAAACCACTCAATCCATCTTTGATGAGTAAATACATCTCGCAAAGAATAACAAGCGATTATAACGGTAATCGTATGAAAGCAGAAGCAGAAGCCAGAAAAGCCATGATCAAAACATTGAAGCTTTCGCCTGGCTTTTTGAAAAGTAATACTGCCGG
>CAYQDP010000518.1:0-2331 GCA_964416235.1 uncultured Flavobacteriaceae bacterium
AATAAAGTGTGTTGTAGCCACGCGTTTTAGCCATGTAATTATACAGCAACAATGAAATTTCATGTAATTCACCTTCCGGTAAGAAAAAGGTTATTTTTTTTGATGTTTCTGTAGAATGTCCGTTAACATTATCAATGGCAGCGATTAATTTTTGACGTATTAAATTGGTTACAAAATGTTCTTGTGCCGGATTAATTGAATCGGTTTGCCACATTACGCCTGTTTTTTGAAGAAACGGAAAAACAACATCAATAATAGTTTTTTCAAAGCCTTCTTTTACCGTATTAATCGAAACAATTCTGTTAAACATTTCCTCGTTTAAATCAACCATAGCAACAATCAGCGCGTCAATCAAACCTTCTTTATCATCAGCGGTTACAATTAGTTTTTTTACGGCGTCATTTATTTCACTCTCTTTTAATTGAGCGATTTTAGAAATTTTAATTCCGCTTTTATTTAATGTACTTACATTTAAAATACGTTTTAAATCATCGTTACTGTATAAACGAATGTTTGTGTCGGTACGTTGAGGATGTAAAATACCATACCGCTGCTCCCAAATTCGCAGGGTGTGAGCCTTAATGCCGGATAGCACTTCAAGGTCTTTAATATTGTATTTTCCGGTCATGTTCTCCATAAAAACAACAAACAAGTTTATTTGTTCACGTAGAATTAAATTATCTTTATCCTAATTCTTAAAATTCTACTAATTAAACGATAAATGAAAGCCTGTAAACTATTAGTTATCCTCTTCCTTTTGTTAACTGCCCACTATAAATCTCAGGTAAAAAAAGACAGTATTCTAGCTACAATTGATGTTTTTCAGAATGATATGAATAATGAGTATGCCGATTCAACCCATTCTCCTTTAACCCGTGAAGACCGATTAAAATTTAAAGGCCTCGATTTTTATCCCATCAACCTGGATCTAGTGGTTGTTGCGAATTTAAAAGTAACACCGGGACAAGAAATTTTTGAAATGCCGACCACAACAGAACGCAAACCCAAATATGTGAAGTATGGTGAGATTACCTTTAAAGTAAAACGTAAAAAATATAAACTAAATGTTTATCAAAGCATGGATTTGCTGAACAAACCCGAATACAAAGATTATTTGTTCTTGCCCTTTAAAGATTTAACCAGTGGTACTACGTCTTATGGTGGCGGAAGATATATTGATTTGAAGGCTACTGATGCCAAGCGCATCATTGTTGATTTTAATAAGGCCTACAATCCTTATTGCGCTTACAATCATAAATATTCTTGTCCCATTCCACCAAAAGAGAATTTTTTAAATCTGAAAGTTGAAGCCGGTGTTAAAGCACCGAAGGATTAACTGTATGAAATCACTCATTATATTACGCGGACTTCCCGGCAGTGGTAAATCAACACTCGCTAAACTCTTAAGCGAGGAAGGAAAGTATCCGGTGTTTTCGGTGGATGATTATTTTACGAAGGAGAACGGCGACTATCATTTTAAATTCGATGAAAATCATTTGGCTTATAAACACTGCGAACTCAATACACAAAAAGCCATGGAGCAGGGGAGCGAGAAGATTTTTTTAGATAATGCGTTTACACTGGAGTGGGAAATGGAGCCTTATTTTAAACTGGCACAACAATACAGCTATCAAATTCATGTTTTAACGGTTGAGAACAGACATCACAGTAAAAACATTCATGCCATCAGCGATGAACAAATCCAAAAAATGGCTCTTAAATACAAGGTGGTTTTATATTAATCGAAATCACTTTAACATTTCTAATTATTAACTTTCGTCTCTGATTCTGTTAATAAATCCCTTATTTGTTAATCAAAATTCGTCTAAGGGTTTTACCATATCTAAAGTAAAACCTTACATTAGTGCGCTCTTTTTAAAAGGGTTTAAATATTAGAATTATGAAAGAAGTTTATATAGTAGCAGCCGTTCGTACTCCAATGGGTTCGTTTGGCGGAACATTAGCAGGTGTACCTGCAACCAAATTAGGCGCTGCCGCCATTAAAGGTGCATTAGAGCGCATTAACTTAGACCCGAAACATGTTACGGAAGTATTCATGGGTTCTGTTATGCAAGCGAATTTAGGACAAGCTCCGGCGCGTCAGGCCGCAAAATTTGCAGGCTTACCTGATTCAGTTCATTGCACCACCGTAAATAAAGTGTGTGCTTCAGGTATGAAAGCAATTATGTTAGGCGCACAAAGCATTATGCTAGGCGATAACGATGTTGTTGTAGCAGGTGGAATGGAAAGCATGAGCCAGGTGCCATATTATTTAGAGAACAACCGTTGGGGCGCAAAATATGGTCACGGACAAATCATCGATGGTTTAGC
>CAYQDP010000519.1:0-2320 GCA_964416235.1 uncultured Flavobacteriaceae bacterium
CGTCTTCGCCGGTATCTTCCACAATTAATTTGTAGCAACCATTCAATAAGTAATTATCAATGTAAGTTGTGTTAGCGGTAACTAAGCTACTTGCACCCGGAACAATATTTCCGTTGGCATCCACTAATTTATATGAATTCTCAAATGGATTATTGTTGGTTTTAAATTCTACTGTTAAAGTATCTGTTATTACATCCGGTAAACTAAAGTCAATGGCCATTTTATTGTTGTAAGAATAATTATCTGTTGCACTGTTTGCTTTCTTTAATTCTACATTAAAATAATTTTTCCCACTGTTCATTTGTGCATTCTGCCATAATGTTCCAATAGGCAAAGTAATACTTGTAGTATCCATAAATGCTAAGTTGCCGGTCCAAGTAAATGTTTCTTTTGTTGCAGTATTATTAATCCAATATTCAATATCTAATGATGAAATATTTACGGAGCCGGTATTTCTTACAATAATAACAGGATTGGAACACATAGGATTTTCTCTCAAGTACTCTACATAATTTCCGGGTTTGCGTACATTAATCATGGCCGCATCTAAATTATGGTTCGGTCCGCTGTAGCTGATTAACTGATGCGCGGCAATATAACGGTAATCACCCCCTGACACAGGCGGAGTAGAAGTATTATAATCTAAAGTCACTGTTGAGCCCGGTGTTACATAAGGTGTAATGTAATATTCTTTTAATAAGGAATATTCACCAGGACACCAACCTTGTCTGTCGTACACCCAAGTACCACCTTGTGGATAAATCGGATTACCGGCACAAGGACGAGTTAATTGCCAGTTAAACTCATTCGCACCGCCATTAATATTGAAGTAATGATTGATCAGCCCACCGTTTTGATGGAATTCTCCTTCAGCACCATGACCTGTAATTGTAGAGCGCATTTTAAAAGAAGAAGCCGAATTATTCATAGTTAGAGTTTGTGTTTCAAAACGTGTATCGTTGGTGATGCTGCCAATGCCAACACCGCCTAAACGTGCACCGCCTTGCCATAATTGGTGACAATCTAACACAGTACGAGGAGGAGTTCCTACAATGAAATAAAAATCGATATCCATTTGTTCTTGCCATTCACCACCCATGGTCATTAAGAATCGTTTTCTTCCTTTTAATAGAGGTGCGTAATCACTCATGTCAAAATACCATGATTTACCCTGCATCCCTAAATCTAATCCAATTCCGTAAGGTGTTACAAACGACATTAACTCGATGTAATAAGGATGACGTGTGAAATAATTCAAGTTAGTGATATTGATACTTCCTGTAGGTGTAACTGCTAGTGTTCCGGTTAAGATGCCTGAATCGCCATCATATACATTTAACGGTGCTGCGTTATAATAGTTATTGTTTGTAGAAACTAAAGTTACGCTGTCGTTTTTCATTGGTGTAACGGTTGCATTAGAAGTAATGGAGTAGGACTGCACTACGTTAGGGTCGCGTGCAATAGAATCTTTTACAGTAACAGTGGTGGTAGTAATTGAGTAGGAACCACGAACAAATGTGATGTTGGGTTTCACATACAATTCATTAAACATGCGATTTAATTTATTTCCGCGATCGAAAGCCCAATTTACATTGGTACCGGTTGAGGTAGCTAAACTTTTTATGTCGTTAATAGTTAATCCACTTCCTTCCATCATTGGGTAATAAGCTTTCAGGTTAGAGTAGGAAGGATGAGATGCAGTAACACTGGAATTCATGATAGCCTGAATTTCTGATTGTGGTAATTCTTTATCCCAAATAGATAACTGATTAATTTTTCCTTTATAATTATTGTTTAAAGTATTGTCTTTCCCCAAAATCATATTCATGATTGAAATTGGTTTCGACTTACCATTACCAATTGCCCAAACAGCGCCGTTTAAATAAATGCGCATCCATCCTGTTGTTGTATTTTTAGTGAAAGCCCAGTGATTCCACTGGCCGCCGTTATTAGCAGCCGTAGAAATTTTGCTGATGCGATCGTATCCGCCACCGCTGTAACCACAATCAAAATAAACATTGCTATTACTCCAAGGTAAATGAATATTTAAATTACGCTCATTTGGATTGGCACTTGTGGCATAGAGAATAGAAGTGTTGGTTGGCATCATGCTACTGTTGCCATAAGCCCAAAACGAAACGGTAATTTGATTGTTGATGGTGTTTAAAGACGAAGTGTTCATGTTAACATGGCCTTGCGCACTTAAATTAAGAGCGTAATTGTTGTTGGCATAAATCGCTTCAACTGAAGTTAGTGTTGATTTACCAATAAGCATGATTGGAGTTGAAGGTGTAGCATTCGTAAACGAAAAATCAAGAAT
>CAYQDP010000520.1:0-2296 GCA_964416235.1 uncultured Flavobacteriaceae bacterium
TTAATTTACGAGATAGTTTAAAAATTCAATTACCAAATGTGGAACAATGCTTTTGGAATGTGAAATCTTATGACAGTTTAAACGTTACCTTCTTTAAAGAAAAACCAATCTATATAGATTATAGTTTTATTGTGTTGTTAGATAAAAAGCGAAACATTAGAGGTTATTACGACGGAAGATATTCTGCTGAAGTAAAACGTTTGTTGAGCGAATACAAACATCTTCGTATTAAGGAAGAGAAAAAATTAATGATTCAGGAAAATGAAATTAAAAATGAAGCATCGCATTAATTATTTTTTAGCATTGGTTGTTTTATTCACTGCCTGTACCGAAACCAAAGAAACACCGGAACAAGCGCATCTACTTTTACCTGTTTTCGGAGAAAAGAAACACGGCGGACAAAACAGCCAGGATACGATTTACCATACTGTCGGCGAGTTCACACTCATTAATCAAAATAAAGACAGCATTAGCGAAAAAACAACCTACAACAAGATTTATGTGGCGGATTTTTTCTTTGCCACCTGTCAGAGTATTTGTCCTCAAATGAGTACGCAATTAATCCGCGTTCAAAATGAATTTAAGGATGATAAAGATTTTTTGATTTTATCTCACACTGTTAATCCCGGACATGATACCGCTGAAGTTTTATTTGCCTACGCGGGAAAATACCAGGCGATTCCCGGAAAATGGCATTTTTTAACCGGCAGTAAAAAAACGATTTATGACTTAGCTCGTCACGATTATTTAGTGAATGCTTTGGAAGATGACGGCACTCCGGAAGGTTTTTTACACAGCGAATTATTTTTACTGATCGACAAACAAAAACGCATTCGCGGCATGTATGATGGTACTGACAGTGTACAGGTAAATAAATTAATTGCTGATATCAAAATACTGAAAACCGAACAGGTTCCAGCTGCAGTAACGCAAAATTAACCGTGCATGGTTTCTTTCTTGCTGTAATTACGAATCACTTCCGCTTCATAATCCAACCATTGTTGCCAACGTTTGTTTACATCTTCGAAAGCATTTCCGTATTGGCGGGCGAAACCTAAAAACGTGGTATAATGATTCGCTTCACTTATCATCAATTCGCGGTAAAAACTTCTTAAATCTTCATCATTAATTTGTTCCGACAAAATCCGGAATCGCTCACAACTTCTTGCCTCTACCATAGCCGCAAACAACAAACGATCTATTAGAACGATATCCCGTTTATAACCCTTGCGCATGAACTTATACAAATCATTCACGTAATCATCTTTTCGCTCCATTCCTAATTTAAATCCGCGTTGCTTGATTTTTTCGTGCACCATTTCAAAATGAGTGAGTTCCTCCTTTGAAATACTGAGCATGGTATCCACTAAATCCGTATGCTCCGGCCAACCTACAACAATAGAGATAGCATTGCTCGCAGCCTTTTGTTCGCACCAGGCATGATCAGTGAGAATTTCACTGATATTATTCTCTACTAATTTTATCCAACGATGATCGGTTTCTAATTTTAATCCAAGCATAACAAAAATAAATTATGATTGATGAGATAGAATTAAATTTTCGTGAGTAAGACTACATTTTCTACATGTGCTGTTTGAGGAAACATATCGACCGGTTGTACTTTTACCACTTTATACATGTGCTGCATCAACGCTAAATCGCGCGCTTGTGTGGCAGGATTGCAACTTACATAAACTATTTTCTCAGGCGCTGCATTCAATATTACTTTTACTACATCCTCATGCATACCTGCACGCGGAGGATCTGTGATGATAACATCCGGTTTTCCTTGTTCTGCAATAAAAGCATCCGTTAAAATATTCTTCATATCACCGGCTACAAAATAGGTATTTGTGATACCGTTTTCTTTTGAGTTGGTGCGCGCATCCTTCACTGCATCTTCAACGTATTCCACCCCTACTACTTTTTTGCAATGACGCGCCACAAAATTGGCAATGGTTCCTGTTCCTGTATACAAATCGTAAACCATTTCATTCCCTGTTAAGCCTGCAAAATCGCGAGTGCATTTATAGAGGTTATAAGCTTGCTTAGAATTAGTTTGATAAAACGACTTCGCACTGATTTTAAATTTCAACCCTTCCATCTCTTCGTAAATAAAATCACGGCCCGCATACGTTTTTATCTCTAAGCCTTCAAAACTATCATTCGCTTTATGTGAATGCGTGTATTGCAACGATGTTATTTGAGGAAATTCATTTTTTAGAAATTCCAGCAAAGCGAAAAGTTCCTTTTCCAACCACTCATACACACCTACCAATACCATCACTTCACCGAT
>CAYQDP010000521.1:0-2294 GCA_964416235.1 uncultured Flavobacteriaceae bacterium
AAATGAATCAGATATATGATTTAGTTTACAATAAAGAATTAGCAATCGAAATTAGCCGGGAAGAATACGATATCCTAAAAAAAACTAATTAGTTTTCACATACTTTACGCTGCGAGCTTCATTACCCCCAATAATTTCAACTAAATAAATCCCACGTGCAATATCTGCTTTCTCCAGGGATTCGCGATAATTACCTGTTTTTTGAGAAAACATAAATTGTCCGGTAACAGAATAAACGTTAATGGTTACTTCTTCATTCATAGACGAACTTTGTTCGCAACTAATCAATTTAAAAAATTTAACACCACCGTTTTTATCGTATTGCGACAAGCGATAATAATTTGCACCTCTATCAGGATTTTTATCCAAAAAATAATAATTTTTTGAAGCTAATGAAGTACCCGCTCCTTTCACAGTAGTAAGAGTATTAAAATTATTTCCATCTTTTGTTTTTTCTAAAAGAAAATAATCGTTATTAATTTCCATGGCAGTTGACCAATAAATATTAATTCCGTTAAGGTCGGGTTCACAACTGAAAGATTTTAACTCAACCGGCAATGGTGCCAAAATATCGTTTTCGAATTTCGCAACAAATCCTTCTTGTCCCCCGCTATTGGTTGGTTTATAGAATGCGCCTAAACCGGGGTTAAGCATTGGCAAATCGGTTGAATTTGTTTCGCCGGTTAAAAATATATCGCTATGAGCACTTACACCAATACACGCTCCAACAGCTCCCAAAATATGATCATGACCGGAGCCTCCCCAATACGTTCCCCAAATCATTGTTCCCGTTGGGTCAAATTGTACAAGGCAATAGGTTCCTTGCGCGTCTTTAGTTCCATCATAAAAATGTGCGCCACCCGGATTAAATGTTGGCGGAGATGCAGTACCGTCAGACACTCCACAAATAATAATATTCCCGTTTCCATCGAAGGTTAGATTATGCTGACAATGCTCATTGTTTGAAGTGCCGTAATAAGTACTCCAACTCATTTGTCCGGTACTTTCGAAACGACAAACGTAAATGTCCCAACTACCACCATTGTGTGTATTATCAAAAAATGCAGTTCCTCCGGGATTAACCAATGGCATATTTGTTGAACCGGTTAAATTAATCATGGCTACATCGCCATCAGGTGCAGTTGAAACAGACATGGCAAGCCATTCATCGCCACTGCCTCCAATGAATGTTCCCCACTCCAATGTTCCGGTTAATGAAAACCGCGCCAAATACATGTCGGTAGCTCCGTTTTGTGTGTTATCAAAATAAAACGAGCCTCCGGGATTTAGTGTTGGAATATTTGTTGAAGCTGAACATGTACCTAAATAAACTTTATTATTTATTCTATCTACGTGCAAGTCCATTGAGTAATTGATATCATCTCCTGTACCTCCATAAATAGTTGACCATAACATTGCACCTGCAGGACTCAATTTAATTAGTACGATATCATCACTACCATTTTGTGTATTGTTGAAATATGTAGTTCCTCCCGGGTTTACCAAAGGGAAATTTGTAGACAACATTCGCGATGCAATAAATAAATTTCCTGAGGCATCGCAATCGGCACCATTGCCATGAGACAAGCCTCCATCATCAAGCGTACCTCCTATGTAAGTGGCATGCTGACGAACACCTGCTAAATCAAATTTTGCAACAAAAATATCGTAACCTCCTGCTAAAGCAGCTTGATAATATGCACCACCTCCGCCATTTTGTATTGGCAAGTTGGTAGAGTTAGTTGTTCCAACCATCCATAATGCATTTCCTTGTCCAACTGCAATTGAGATACCGGTATAGCTGGTTGCGCCTTCATTAAGAGAACCTCCATAATAAGTTGACCAGTAATGTACGCCGAGAGTATCAAACTTTGCAACAAAGGCATCTGTACCTCCTGCTAGAGTTCCTTGATAATAAACTCCAGCACCGGGATTAGTGGTTGGATAACTGGTACTGTTTGTATAGCCTGCTATATAAACATATTCTCCGGTACCCGAGCAAATCAAAGCCATGGTTTGTTCTCCTCCTGCGCTTCCCCAATATGTTGACCAGTATAATGGTGGATCTATTATAAGGGTTTTTCCTCCGGTTGGAGCAGCAACATTAAACGCAACGGTATTATCAGCAATCTCAATAAAATTAGCCGCTACCTGTGCATTAGTTTCTTTTACGTAAGCATATAAATTTTGTTCTTTAATTTCTCCCATTGGATTAGTGAGAGTAATTGCAGTTGGCTCTATTTTAACCTTAGCCCATTTGTATTCCATTTTTATATCGGCAGGATTACCACCTG
>CAYQDP010000522.1:0-2287 GCA_964416235.1 uncultured Flavobacteriaceae bacterium
TATGTTGTTTAGCGAAGTTGTTTAATTCAGGTGAATTACTCATAACTAAATCACATTTGTTAATTAAGGCAGGTTCTAATCGTGAAGCATGTTTTTTCCAATAATTAAATGGTATAAGATTATCTCTTCGGTAATAGATGGATAATTTGGGTTTTAAGATTGTTTTTGAAAAATAACTTCTATAAATATCATTATCTATAAAATGAATATAATTATCGAATTGTAAATCTTTGGTAACATTCTTTATATAATTAAAAATCATTTTATTGTTCAATTTATTGAAGAAATCAAAAATGATTCCATCTGGAAGTTTATTTATTGGCCAAACCGCAAATGGTAAATCAAGAACAAATAATGAGGTGTTTATTTTACGGATATTTGTTTTCTTTTTTTTGAATGGAAGCAATAAGGTTATTGCTTCCATAAATTTCTTTTTCTTTAAAGAGGTTAAAAGATCATTTGGCGAGTTTATATAAAGTACTTTGTTTTGTTTAGATAATTCAGTAGCGATATCAATTGCATTTGAGCCAATTGGAATGTCCCACGATTGCAGGCTGGTTATAATTATATTGTGTGAAGTATTCATAATGATTTTATTTGATGGTAGACAATTCAAAGTATCTTTTTCTGTTTTGACTATATTTAAAGTGACTTTTATATAAATCCTGAATTTTATATACCATTTTGTTAATGGTAAATTTGGTACTTATGATTGAAAGAGATTGTTCTCCCATTTTTAATCTAATGCTTCTGTTATGATGTAAGAAAATAATATTATTAGCTAGTTGTTTGCTATTGTTAGGTTCGATAAATAAACCGTTGGTGTTTTCTATAATTAATTCAGTATTACCGTCAACCGGAGTAGTAATTACAGGTTTGCCCATAGCCATTGCTTCAAGTATCCCTATTGGTAAACCTTCCCATAGGGATGGAAGGCAGTAGATGTCAATTGCTGACAAGATGGTTGGAATATCGGATCTGAAGT
This sequence comes from uncultured Flavobacteriaceae bacterium, assembly GCA_964416235.1. Lineage (GTDB taxonomy): Bacteria > Bacteroidota > Bacteroidia > B-17B0 > Aurantibacillaceae > JAHEYG01. Next base: position 986 of record CAYQDP010000522.1, read on the forward strand.
TTAGAAAGGTAATTAGATGATTGATTTCGTTTTTATTGGCCATTTCTTTTATTTCATTCTCTAGTTCACCATTTCCTACTATAAGGAAATGTATATCGATATTTTCCTTTGAAATAATTGAAATGGCTTTTAATAAAGTAAACGGATCTTTTTGGTAAGTCATTCGAGCAATAAAGCCTACAAGTGTAGTTTTTGATGATATGTTTAATTCCTTTCTAATATTGGAGTAGGTGAGTGTTGGATTAAATTTTGAGGTATTTATACTATTGTATATTAATAGTCCATTCGAAAGATTTAGAAATTTTTTACCATCATTTAAATTACTTTTTGAAACTGTAATCGTTTGTGTAGTGTTTTTAATGATTAATTTTTCTCCAAGTTTACGTAGATAGTTGGTTATAGTATTTTGACCTTTGTGGAATGACCACCCATGCACCGTATATAATATTGGAATACCTGCAAGTTTACAGCTAATTAAACAATTGGATGCAGCACGTGTACCATGAGCATGTACTATATCAATCTCTCTTTCTTTAAGGAGTTTTGTTATTTTGGGCCACACAAAAAAGTTGAACGGTTTGGTAGTTTTAATAATATGTACAGTGATTCCAATTGATTTCAATTTTTCTACCATCGGACCTTCAGTAAATGAAAGAACCTCTACATCGAAAACCGTTTTGTCCAATGACGATACCAAATCAAGTACATGCGTTTCGCCGCCGCCAATCTGGCCTTGTCTGATTGTTTGTAATATTTTTATTTTTTTATTCATTTGATCTATTTTTCAGGTTGCCAAGCCGACATAAAGCCACTCACAAAATAATGTGGTAAGATGCTTGCAATTTTACAATCCAATTTTTGAAGCATTATTGATCTTTTTGTGAATAGCGAGAACGGAAAAACTGTTTCTATAAAATTAGACTTATCAAAATTGACTAGTTTTAATCCATGTTTACTAACTAGTTTAGATAAACTTTTTTTGGTAAAAAATTGTACATGTGTTAAATCATCTGCATCAGACTGAATAGTTTGACCGGTAAAACCCATTTTGCTTTTAATTTTATTAAGGCTATCTAAAATTACGGGTTTGTTTGTCTTTAACCATTGAATAGGTTTTGTTATCAATACTTCACGAGGACCAAAGCCATTAGGTACAGTTACAATTAATGTACCATTTGAATTAAGTAGCTTTTTTAAAGTAGTTAGTACTTGTTCAGGTATGGATAAGTGTTCTATAACTTCACTGCATATAATTAAATCAAATTTGTCATTGGAGTCTAATTTTTCTGCAGTGATGTTTCT
>CAYQDP010000523.1:0-2285 GCA_964416235.1 uncultured Flavobacteriaceae bacterium
TTAGATCCGAAATTGTGTCCGAATACCGGAACTCCTGTTGCAGGAGGAATGGAAGCAGAGGAGGTTCTTTTCTTAATTGAGAAAGTGGTCAAATCCGGAAAGCAAATCATCGCATTTGACATTAATGAAGTTGCACCGGCACGTGGAAATGATTGGAATGAAAATGTGGCTGCACGTTTATTGTACCGAATCGCTAATTTAGTGGCGATAAGTAATGGAAAGAAGGCTTAGTATAGTTTTTTTGCCTCTGTTACAATTTCCTTTAAAGTCTTAATTGGTAAATCCTTTTCCGGATTTAAATAAATCACTTTAATTTGTTTACGCCCTTCCTTTTTCAAGGAGGGGTGTTTCATTTTATAACCTTTCACAAATCCTAAATAGAATTGTTTGTCTTTGGCCCGAACACTCATGTAACAAAACATTTTACCCTTATAATGATAAAAGGCAGTAGAGAATTTGTAGGCCTCTTGCAATCCTTGTTCTTTAAGCCAATCACGAAGAAATAACATGCATCCTTGCAAAGGTTCTTCTTGTTGTAAAAAGTAATTTTCAAGCGGATTTAGCATTTAATACGGATTCAAAAGCTTTTAAATAATTTTCTTTATTCGCTTCAACAGAATATTTCTGTATTACAGTTTTCCGTCCTTCATCGCCGATTCTATTCCTCAACTCTTTATTTTCGATGAGTTGAGAGAGAGCCTTAATCCATTCTTCCTCTGTATCGGCTAAAAAACCATTTACGCCGTGATTAATGATTTCTTTATTTACACCAACAGGACTCATAACGGTTGCAACACCACAAGCCATATAAGTTAGTCCTTTCAGTCCGCATTTGCCATTAGCCCATTTATCATCAGGTAAAGGCATAATGCCAATATCCATTTTATTTAATTCAATAACCTCTGTTTCCGCAGTCCATCTTTCACCTTTAATTCCTAATTCATTATTTATATAATTTGGCTCTCCTAATAATTTGAATTCAATTTTACTTCCGTATTTAGCTTTTAATTTTTTAAGAGTAGGAGTAAAGGCTTCAAAATGCTTTACAGTGCTTATGCTGCCACTCCAACCAATGACTAAAGTTTCTTTATTTCTTAATTCAGGCATTGGTTTATGAAAATCACAATCAACAGTTGTAGGAATAATAATTGTAATAGAGTTAAATTGTTTGGCATATTCAGCCAGATACTGATTCCCTGAAATAACCAAATGTGCATTTTTAATATTGGTTTTGGTTTTATCCGGATTTTTAAGGAATTCAAACTTTTTATTTTCAGGAGAAGTATCCATTAACCAAATGCTGTCATCGAAATCAAAAATAACTTTTGCGTTACTGCGAAATGCTTTACGTTCGAAAAATGTTGAACCAACAAATAAAGCTTCACGCTGAATGAATATAATATCAAATTGATTGTATCTCATCCAATCTTTAAATCGGATAAAAAAAGATTTAATTGTAATGAATGCCTTTGAAACTATTTTACCTTTTCCGTAAAAGGTTTCATCATCATTTTCATTAATTACAGGAGAAAAAGTAAATTCAAAGCCCTTTGTTTCCAAATAAGAAATGTATTGCTCATAACGGTAACGCTGACTAGGTGAGCGATACCGTCGGTGATCAGATATGACCAAAACTTTAGGCACTAAACAAATATACTATTTAGCACCTTATTTTAATAATTACAATTCCTGAAATTTGCATGTAAAGTGTCTCAAGAATTGAGGCTCTTCAACTATTTTTAATCCGCGGGCATTATGTTTGTTTTGCAATACTTTTTCAAACACTTCAATTACAAATTCAATATGACTTTGTGTGTAAACACGACGTGGAATAGCCAATCTTACTAATTCCATAGGAGAAGGGATGAGATTTCCTTTATCATCATATTTGCCAAACATTACAGAGCCTATTTCCACACAGCGAATTCCTCCTAGGCGATATAATTCACAAACCAGTGCCTGTCCCGGATATTGATTAACAGGTATATGAGGATACAGTGCTTTTGCATCAATATAGACTGCGTGCCCGCCAATCGGCCACATAACAGGTACGCCCATGTTTTTTAGTCGTTCTCCTAAAAAAGCAGTGCTTCTTATTCTGTAATGTAAATAATCTTCATCAAATACTTCTTCCAAACCAATCGCAATGGCTTCCATATCACGGCCCGATAATCCTCCGTAGGTCGCAAATCCCTCGGTAATAATCAAAAGATTTTTGCAGGCATTGGCTAATTCTTCATTTTTAAGGGATAAAAACCCTCCCATATTTACCAAAGCATCTTTTT
>CAYQDP010000524.1:0-2272 GCA_964416235.1 uncultured Flavobacteriaceae bacterium
AGTTAAGAAGGCAAATCCTGCAAATAATCCGGTGATTATTAATAGTCGCTTTAAATTAAGCGAGTTTTGATCAAAGTAGGCTGTATTCACATGAACGCCATTTAGTACTTCATATGCATAGGGCATAAGCGGAATAAGTCCGGTTAATACAGCAATTACTAAATTACCGGTGAGAAGTTGTTTTTTAAAATGTGTTGAATAAAACCAAAGCAAAGTAATGGCAATAATTTGAAATAAAACTAATCTGAGTGCAAAGCAGCGATAAGCTAACCAGGCGCCTAAAACCAAGCCTAAGCCGCTAAATATTAAATGTAATAACATCGCTGTGCGTCGTTTAATCACAACGTCAATTACAACGGTTTCCGGGTGATTGATATGATCAGTTTTCACATCAAAATAATCATTAATGATGTATCCTGCAGCAGCAATAAGTGTTGTGCTCAATACAAGCATCCAAAAATGAAATTCGGAGAAATATACCTGATCCATTACAGGCTCTATTACAAAATAACGAATGCTACTCATGGTAAAAACCATAATCAGTAAATTTTCGAACCTTATTAATTTTAAAAAGGCAAAAAACTTATTTTGCAATAATCGGTTGGTCATTAATACAAATATATCAAATTACCAGTTAGCAATTTCCCATTGGCCTTGTACACGCATAACTTGTTCGATAATATCGCGTACACAGCCTTCTCCACCATTTTTCGGTGAAATGTAAGAGCAGATCGATTTAATTTCAGGTGCTGAGTCATTCGGACAAGCAGCAACGCCTACGCGACTCATAATCTCATAGTCAGGCAAATCATCTCCCATATACATCACTTGTTCATCGTTAATGTTATGTTCATAGATGAAGTCTTTATAACATTGTAGTTTATCGTGTTGATTTATGAAGATGTGTTCAATGCCGGAGCGGCTAAGTAAATTTTTTATGGCTACATTATTTCCGCCGGAAATGATAACCAATTTGTATTTTTTCTGCACGGCTAAGTGTATGGCATAACCGTCTTTTGAAAACACATTACGTACTACTTCACCGTTCTCCATCACCAATACTTTGCCATCTGTAAATACGCCATCTACATCAAACATCAGAGTAGTTATTTTATTAAGTTTCTCCTTAAAGTTTTGCATTGGTTTGTTGTTTTGCAATGAGACGACTGATTGACTTATAGGTGCGTTTTAATTCGCTATGCTTTTTTAAGAGGGCATTATGTTTTTGTAATGTCGTTTTATCTTTTCGTGCTGCCGGACCGGTTTGCACTAAACTTGGATTTCCGAAAACAGCCTTTTTTGCTGTGGTATTAATGAGCGGACCTAAATACTTAAAATAAGATTTGTTTAATTCTTTATCGAGAAAAGAATATGCCGAAGCATACATGGCATTGCTGAAGTTTCCTGCTATTACGGCAGCCAGATGAAGTTTAAGTCGGTTCGCAGAATTTAACTTCACCACAGAGTTGCTGAAGAGTCGAGCTAAACTGTTTAAATAATCAAGTGATTTTTTATTGGAGGCTTCAATGAATACAGGAACTTCCTGCCAGTTAACGCTCTGTCCGAATGAAAAAGTTTGTAATGGATAAAACACTCCAATGTTTTTAGAGGCGCCGTTTAATTCATTCAAATCAGTGGTTCCGGAAGTATGTAATACCAAAGCTTTTGCTTTAAGCTTTTTTATTTTAGTTGCCACTTGTTTAATAGAATTATCACCACTACAGATAAAAAAAACATCACTGTCTTCTTTCACTTTTTTCCAATCAGTAGTAATGTTTACTTTGAATTCTTTATGAAGTTGTTTCAGGCGTGGGGTTAAAGATCGGTTGTAAACTGTAATATCGAAACGTTTAAAAAAAGACAAATGCGATACAATATGCCAGGCAATATTTCCACTGCCGATGATAGTGATTGTTATCTTTTTATTTTTTTTAAGCGCCACTTGCTTCGGATTTTGATTTTAGTTTTTTATAGCGCTCAACAACAGAGATGCCGGTACCAAATGCCATGACGAAACATCCCAGCCACAAAATATTTATATAAGGGAATATATACGCTTCCATCACAATAAAATCTTTTGAGTTGTTTACTTTTTCCGACATGGTAATCTCAACACTTCCTTCTTCCGGATTTATTTTCCAGAACGAAAATTTCAAACCTAATTCTTCTATCATATCCACTTCAGGAACGATCATGCTTTTTCTAATGATATATTTAGGATACGCTTTAAAAACATCGCCATTCGAATTAAAGGCTTTTAATACAGCTGTTA
>CAYQDP010000525.1:0-2265 GCA_964416235.1 uncultured Flavobacteriaceae bacterium
TGTGGTACCTCCAGGAATCGAACCAGGGACACAAGGATTTTCAGTCCTTTGCTCTACCGACTGAGCTAAGGTACCATACCATGCTCTAAGGCAATTTTGAGGATGCAAAAATACGATAATTCTTTGTTCGGCAAAAAAAATATTAAATAGGCCTGTGCCCCAAGTTTTTAGTTAATTTCGTGCTCTCATGAATCTGGTAATTGATATCGGTAATACGAGGGTTAAAGCAGCCTATTTTAGTAAGCGGGAAATGCTCGATTACCGGGTTTTTGCAAAGCTAAGCGACTTAATTCATGCTGTCGATTTTCTAAAGGCAGCCGATAAGGTGATGGTAGGTACGGTGGTGAACATCAATGATGAATTAAAAACAGCGTTAAATCATGCTGAAAGGTTTATGTTTTTTACAAATGAAGCTCAAATCCCCCTCAAAAATCTTTATAAATCGCTTAGTACTTTGGGTTCCGACAGACTTGCTGCTGCAATAGGCGCGCACAGTTTGTATCCCAATAAAAACATATTGAATATTGACACAGGCACCTGTCTAAAGTTCAATTTTGTGAGTCAGAATATGGAATATTTAGGTGGGGCGATATCTCCCGGATTGCAAATGAGATTTAAGGCTTTGCAGCATTTTACCGATAAATTACCATTGGTAAAAATGAAACCTGACTTTAATACGTTGATTGGAAATAGCACGGAAAACTCTATTCTTTCAGGTGTTATAAATGGAATTTTAAAGGAGACCGACGGGATAATTGAGGAGTATAAATTGTTATATCCCGATTTAACAATTGTTGTGTCGGGTGGCGATACCGAATTCTTTGCAAAACGCCTAAAAAATCGCATCTTTGCCCACCCTCATACCGTATTAACCGGACTAAATGAGGTTTTGATTTATAATTCTTGAAAAGGCCGATATACATACTTTGTTTTCTGATACTTCAGAGCCTTTTATTTCATACTCAACTTCAGGCGCAGTTAACGTTTAGTCCTTATTCCCGTTACGGACTTGGTGAGATGAATGGTAATGAATTCGCACCTGCAAAAGGTATGGGAGGCACATACATTGGGTTAAAGCCGGATACAGCGGCTCCTGTTTTTATTAATATCGCTAACCCTGCCGCAATTGCCGGAATTCGTTTAACTACATTGGAGTTGGGTGGACATTCACAATTCACTGAATTTAATAATGGAACCACGTCAATTAAAACGAGAAACATTAATTTCAGTTATGCTGCATTGGGTGTTCCGTTAAAACAACGCGCTGCATTGAGCTTTGGAATCATGCCACACTCGAATGTGGGGTATAATTTGAGAAATGTTGTTTTCACTGAAACCATTGGTGATGTTAAGTATGAATATTCAGGTGAAGGTGGAATTAATAAGGTGTTTATGGGATTTGGAATTAATCCGTTTAAAAAAACACTTTCTAAGTTTTATCGTTCAGCATTTAAGGATACTTTGGTGAAGCAAAAAGCTACCGCACTTTATAAGCGTAAAAAATTCGGAAAAGAATTATTGTCTGAATTAAGCATTGGAGCGCGCGCCGATTATTTATTCGGAAGTATTCTGCATACTTCAAGCGTAATTTATCCGAGTGCAACTTATTATTATAACACAAGAAGATATCGCGCTGTTTCTTTTAACGATGTAACCGGAAGTTTTGGTTTACAAACTTCTTTTACAATTGATTCTCTTAAGCACCGTGAATTAAGAAAGAAAGTAAAAGTTGCATTTGGTTATTTCATGAATCTCGGAAATACCATAAATGTAAAGAACAGCACGCTGGCTTATAATTATTCGATAACCGACTTCGGCAATGAGGCGGCAAAAGACACTTTTATTTACGTTATTGATAATCCTAATACAATCCGTTTACCAATGGAGCAAGGTTTTGGCGTAAGTTTACGTAAAGGCGATATGCTGGCCATTGCGGCTGAAGCGGCTTATACAAATTGGAGTCAGTTTCGTTATTTAGGTAGCGCCACTGAATTAAAAAATTCAATACGCATTGCCGCAGGAGTTAATTTTATTCCCAATAAAAACACTGCCGGTGCTTCAGCTTACCTTAAGCGCATTCAATATCGAATCGGCGGATTTTACAAAACAGGATCACTGGAGTTAAATAATACTGAAATCGTTAATTACGGAGTAACTGTTGGTTTGGGGTTACCTGTAGGGCTTTACCGTCAATTTTCAGTGGTTAATATCAGCGCACAATTGGGCGAAATGGGTTCTGTTAATAATAATCTCGTAAGAGAGCGT
>CAYQDP010000526.1:0-2253 GCA_964416235.1 uncultured Flavobacteriaceae bacterium
AAATACAAAGAACGTGTTGGTGAAGTTATCACTGCTGAAGTATATCAGGTTTGGAAAAAAGAAATCATGTTAATTGACGATGAAGGCAATGAATTGATTTTACCTAAAACCGAACAAATCCCATCTGATTTCTTTAAAAAAGGTGATACTGTTAAAGCAGTAGTTTCTAAAGTTGAAATGAAAGGTGGTTCACCTTCTATCATTGTGTCACGTACTTCACCGGTATTCTTAGAAAGATTATTTGAAACTGAAGTGCCTGAGATTTTTGACGGATTAATCACTATCAAGAAAATTGTTCGTGAACCCGGTGAGCGTGCAAAAGTTGCTGTTGAAAGTTACGATGACAGAATTGACCCGGTTGGTGCTTGCGTTGGTATGAAAGGTTCTCGTATTCACGGTATCGTTCGTGAATTGAAAAACGAAAACATTGATGTTATTAACTACACAGCTAATTCAAGTTTATTAATTCAGCGTGCATTAAGTCCTGCAAAAGTAACTTCAATTAAAATTGATGATGAAAATAAACGTGCAGATGTGTTCTTACGTCCTGATCAAATTTCATTAGCTATCGGTAAAGGTGGATTCAATATTAAGTTAGCGAGTAAATTAACCGGTTACGAAATTGATGTGTACCGTGATACTGATACCGATGTTGAAACAGAAGACGTAGATCTTGACGAATTTGCAGATGAAATCGAACCGGCAATCATTGATGAATTAAAAGCAATTGGCTGCGATACCGCAAAATCAGTGCTTGAATTAAGCGATGAAGAAATTAAGCGCCGTACAGGATTAGAAGAAGAAGCAATCTCTGATCTAAGACGAGTTTTAGAGTCTGAATTCGAATAATATATTAATTAACGCGCTTTACATAACAAAAGAAAAAGGAGTAAAAAACAAATATGTCAGAAGGATCGAAACAACTTCGCTTAACCAAAGTTGCCAAGGAATTTAACTTATCCCTCGGGAAAATAGTTGAATTTCTTAGTTCAAAAGGTAAACCGGTTGAGAATAACCCGAATGCAAAAATCGGGGAGGAAGAATATTCTTTATTGTTAAAGGAGTTTTCAAGCGATAAAAGTGCGCGTGAAGAAGCCGAACAGGTTTCGCAAACTATTAATAAGGTAAAACGCGAGACTATTGTTTTAGATGACAAAAAGGCTAAGCAAAAAGAAGCCGAAAAGGAAACAGAAGAAGTTATCATTAAAGAAACTTCTCCTGCAAAAACTACTAAAACAAAAAAAGAAGAAGTAGCAGAAAAACCTGAGGTTGTAAAAACCGAAGTTGATAATTTAGAAGGGCCGAAAGTATTAGGCAAACTGGATTTAAGTAGCATTAATACTAAAACCAAGCCTGATAAAAAATCGAAAAAGGAAGCCGAGAAATCGGAAGAGGAAAATAAAAAAGGCAAGAAGAAAGCGGCAGTTCCAGAAGAACCTGCTATTGTTGAAACGCCGGTGGAAGAAACTCCTGTTGTTGAGGAAGAAAAAGTAGATTTTCTTGAAACTCGCTACGAAAAATTAGACGGTCCGAAAATTTTAGGTAAGGTAAATTTACCGGTGAAGGATGATAAGAAAAAACCATCACCTGCCGATTTAAATGCCGATAAGAAAAAACGTAAACGTATCCGTAAAGGCGGTTTATCTGAAGAGGAAATTAAAAAAGTAGGTAAAGAACAAGCCGACAAAGCTAAAGAACGCGCTAAGGAAAAATATGGCGACCCTCGTAAAAAAGGAGCTGCAAAACCTCGTCACGAATTAACTGAAGAAGAAATTCAAAATCAGATTAAGGAAACGTTAGCACGCTTAAGTCAAAAAGGTTCTAAATCCAAAACGTCAAAGTACCGTCGCGAAAAGCGTGATGAGGTACGCGAACGTATGGCTGAAGAACAAGAATTATTGGAAGCAGACAAAAAAGTGCTTCGCGTTGCCGAATTCGTATCTGCAAATCAAATGGCGCAGATGATGAATGTTCCGGTTACGAATATTATTTCTACCTGCATGGCTTTAGGTTTATTCGTTTCTATCAATCAACGTTTAGACGCAGAAACAATCTCTATCGTTGCAGAAGAGTTTGGTTATAAAGTTGAATTCGCTTCTGCAGAAGATGTTGAAACCGTAAAAGAAGAAGAAACTGATAAGCCTGAAGACTTAATTCCTCGTCCACCAATTGTAACCGTTATGGGTCACGTTGACCACGGTAAAACATCCCTACTCGACTTTATTCGTAAAGCGAATGTAGTAGCAGGTGAGG
>CAYQDP010000527.1:0-2248 GCA_964416235.1 uncultured Flavobacteriaceae bacterium
GTCTACCCGTTGAAAGTAGGATTTGAAAATATCAATGTCGTAACCGGTTTTATCCCGCAAGTATTGATTGAATTTTAAGTCCCCTGTCTCCAATGGCATTTCGGTCATGTCGCGAAACCAATTTTTGAGCATTGTCAGACGGCCCTTTTTATACTGCTCTTCCGTCTCAATTTTTATGGATTCATAATGCTTGTCCGAATCGAAGTCTGCTGTTTGGAACTTCAGCTGTTTGTTTGCTAAGTACCAGTCGAGCGTCGCAATAAGTAAGTCACGATACTTTTTTAATTCGGCGGCCTTTTCGTCTTTATTCAGTTTTTCCTTTGTCACGGTGTCTGTCCAAAAATGCGTGCTAACTCCCTTATAGGAGCCATATTTTACCCTAAGCTTGCAATCTTTGCAAGATTGGGGTGATTTAATGAGTTCTGCTAGGTGAGCTAATTTAAATATTTAAAAGTAAAATTCAAAGCTTGTTTTAGTTGGGAGTTCCCAGAGGGTGTAGCAAATGAATTTCGAAAGATCTACGAACTCAAAACTACGAACTACCAACTAATTCCACATCAATCTCATTCATGCATTTAAAATGTCCTTTCGGGCATTTACCATAGCCTAACTTAGAACAAGGACGGCATTTCAGATTTTTTACTTCTAAAATTATACTGCCTTCACCCGGTTTATAAGGATACATGCCAAACTCAGGAATGGTATTTCCCCACAGCGAATAAATCTTTTTGCCAAAAGCGGAAGCGATGTGCATGAGTCCGGTGTCGGAGGTAATGACGAATGATGAATGTTGAATAATAAATGCAGATTGATTGAGTGAGTAATTCCCGCAAATATTGATGGCGTTTTTACATTTTGAAACTACTTGCTCTGCTATGCTGGAATCTTCTTTTCCTCCCATTAAAACAAGAGGGAGTTTAGAATTATTACAAATTTCAATTAATTTATTTACCGGAATTTTTTTGGTGTAATACGAACCGCCCACCACCAAAGCTATGTAACCTTTGTTTAATTCCGAATGAATGGTGCTGAGGTCGACACTGTCTTTTTCCGAAATAAAATAATCTAATCCCTTGCCGTCATCTTTTACGCCTAATGAACTAACGGTTTGCAGATAGCGCTGAACAATGTGTATATCGGGTAAAAGATTTTTGCTTTTTAAAGCAACAGCTAAAAATTTTCTGACGTTCAATTTATCAAAGGCGACACTTTTTTTACCGAGCGCTAACTTTAAACGGCGGCTGCGAAGGTTATTGTGCAGGTCGACCAACACATCGTAGTTTTCTTTTTTAAGTACGGGAATAACTTCATTAATGTCTTTTTCGAACGTAATGAGTTTATGAATATAAGGATTGTGTTCCAGTGTACTTTTAAAAGAAGCTTTGCATACAAAATGGATTTCAGCATTTTTAATTTGTTGCGCACAACAACGAATCACAGGCGTTGTTAAAACAATATCGCCGATAGAGCTGAAGCGTATGATAAGAATTTTCAATTAAATAAGTTAACTTTGTAAAGTTAGCAAATTGATTTAATTTTCATGTTCATCGATACACATACACATCTTTATTCCGAAGAATTCAATCACGATCGTTCTCAGATTATCAAAAAGGCCATTGGTGCCGGCGTCAAAAAATTATTTTTGCCCAATATCGACAGCACTAGCATTGAGGGGATGTTGCAATTGGAAAAGGAGTATCCTGAGAATTGCTTTCCCATGATGGGTTTGCATCCTTGTTCGGTAAATGAAAATGTGGAGCAGGAACTAAAAATAGTAGAAGAGTGGTTGGGTAAAAGAAAGTTTTGCGCGGTAGGTGAAATTGGAATTGATTTGTATTGGGATAAAACTTTTTTTGAGCAACAAAAAATGGCTTTTCAAAAACAAATCGATTGGGCTTTGCAATATGATTTACCCATTGTGATTCACTGTCGCGATGCCTTCAATGAAATTTTTGATGTATTGTCTGCAAATAAAAAATTACCAAAGGGTATTTTCCATTGTTTCAGTGGAAATTTAGAGCAAGCGAATAAAATAATTGAATTGGGATTTAAATTGGGAATTGGCGGTGTGGTGACGTTTAAAAATTCGGGCTTGGATAAAGTAGTTGAGCAATTAGATATGCAGCATCTAGTATTGGAAACAGATTCACCTTATTTAGCGCCGGTACCGTTTCGAGGAAAGCGCAACGAGAGTTCTTATTTAATGATGGTGGCCGAAAAGGTAGCGCAACTCAAGAACTCAACAATT
>CAYQDP010000528.1:0-2243 GCA_964416235.1 uncultured Flavobacteriaceae bacterium
TATTTCCAGTAAGTCCTTATTAGTAACGGAGCACCCTGAATCAAGAATGGAATTGGTTACTCCGCAAATTAACCCAACTATTGAGGTAAGTTTTTATAAGGAGAAGGGTGCCAATATCAAGAATGAGAAAATAAACCTTGTGGAATTTGCTCCGCCAACTAACATGAAGGCTAAGGGTAAAAAATTATCTTCCTATAAGGTAAAGGACATCACACTGCTTGAGCCACAGGAAATAAAGGATGCGAAAAAATTCCTTGGCAAAGATGATGATAGCGGTTTATCACCAATGGAATTGCACAGAAGAGCCATGGAGAAAATGAAATCGAAGGATTTATTAGGAGGAGAAGGACAGATAAGCTTTGAATTCTAAATTAGCTGATAAAAAAATCCCCGGTCAATTTGATCGGGGATTTTTATTTTACTACAATTCGTCCGAGTAGTTTATTCACTTGCATTTTGATTTGAGTTAATCGAAGAATGTCTTTTAAAATTTCTTCATGTGTTTCTCCGGGAGCATTTTTTAATTCCTCCTGCAAATCATGAATCATTTTACTTAAACGTTTTTCCTTTAGACTATATATTGTGCGTTGTGTTGCTTTTTTAAGATTGTATATTTCTTTTTCTACTAAAACTCCAAAAGTATTCCATTTTTCACTCAACTCTTCAGTTGCAGAAGCCAGGTCGATTGCAAAAGTTGAAATCGCCGGATTTAAATGATTTTTGAAATAGTTAAAATCAGGTAATTTATTTTCCTGTAACTGATGCATGTATTCGTCCAACACCATTTGATGAATTGGATTCAAAAAGTCGATGCCATCACGCATTAACTCAAACAGCACATATTCAGAAACAGATAATTCAAAATCATGGTGTTCTTTATCTTCGTTCTCAGCTTCTATTTCTATAATAACATTTCCGTAGTTAAGGATGAGTCGCAACAATTCTTTCTCTTCGCTTTCTGCTACAATAAGATTTTCCTGTTTTTCTTCCGTTCCGGTTAATGCCTCTGTGAGCGCCTCATTTACTTCCGGTTGAACAGGTTTATTTTCACCTTTTGATGCTTTGTTTCTCCTTAGCTTGGTAACCTCCATTTGTAGTACATTCTCCTGCAACTCCATAATGGAAGCACATTCTTTAATGTAAACTGAACGGATAATGGCATCCGGAATTAAGGAAATACTTTGAACGATATCTTTAATTACAGTTGCTTTCTTAATCGGATCATTTTTAGTTTCATTGAAAAGCGAACGGGTTTTATAAGCTAAGAAATCCTGAGTGTTATTTTCTATGTATGTTTTAAATTCATCGGCCGTAACTTTTTTGCTGAAGGAATCCGGATCGTCATTATCAGGAAACATCAACACCTTCACATTCATGCCTTCTTCCAATAATAAATCAATAGCACGTACGCTTGCTTTTTCGCCGGCACTGTCGCCATCATATAAAACCGTAATGTTATTGGTGAAACGGTGAATGGCTTTTATCTGTTCAACGGTTAAAGATGTTCCTGAAGAAGCAACTACGTTTTCGATGCCCGACTGATGCATGGAAATAACATCCGTATAACCTTCTACTAAATAGCAATTATCTTTTTCCTGTATGGCTTTCTTCGCGAACCATAATCCGTATAGAACTTTACTTTTATCGTAAATATCTGTTTGCGGAGAGTTGATGTACTTCGCTAACTTTTTATCACTGCCTAAAATCCTACCGCCAAATCCGATAACACGTCCGCCTACATCGTGAATAGGAAACATTACACGTGAGGTGTAGCGATCAAAAATATCTTGTTCGGTGATAGGATTTCCTTCAACGTGTTGGTTGCTTAAGATGCTTAATCCGGTTTTTACCAAATATTCGGCTTTGTAACCGTTTTTTACGGCATCATGACTTAAAGCACGACGTTCTTCAAAACTGTATCCTAATTGAAATTTTTCAATAATATCGTGACGGAATCCGCGTTCAATAAAATAGCTTAAACCAACAGACTTGCCCTCATCACTATTGTGTAAATTATGAGTGAAGTACCGTTGTGCATATTGCATCACAATGTATAAGCTTTCCTTTTCGTTTTGTAAAGCTTTTTCTTCAGGACTAATTTCACGTTCTACAACTTCAATGTTATACTTTTTTGCCAACCACTTTAAAGCTTCAGGATAGCTTAGTTGTTGCGAGTCCATAATGAAGTTAACAGAAGTACCGGCTTTACCGCAACCGAAACATTTGTATATGCCTTTAGCAGG
>CAYQDP010000529.1:0-2238 GCA_964416235.1 uncultured Flavobacteriaceae bacterium
CTATTACCGTCTATTTCATCCAACAATACGCACTCGGTTTTGTAATTGTTTTTTTGCAAAAACGGAATCACTTTGTCTGACAAGTTTTCTTTAAAATCCATACTCACCAATAGCACTTTCACCTTCGTGTTTTTAGTTTCCAAACCTAATTTTTCAAAGTCAGGGAGCTCCTGTACACAAGGTTTACACCAGGTAGCCCAAAAATTGACAACATACACAGTATCACTGTTGTTATGAATGCGCTTTAATAAATCATCAATTTTATAAACAGAAGGTTTGTTTTGCGCAGTGGCAAATCCAACAAAGAGTAATCCAAAGACTGTTAGTTTAATTTTTTGCTTTGAAATCATACTCTTGTAACAATAATTTAATATCAGTAATCAAATTGTTTACATCAGTGCTGTCAGTTCCATCGTAAAAACCTCTGATATGTCTTTCTTTATCAATTAAAGCAAAGTTTTGTGTATGTATGAAATCTTCTGCACCACCGTCACCTTCTTCCGCATTTAATAAGTAACCCTTGCGCGCTACTTCATATAAATGTTTTTTTTCTCCTGTCACAAACATCCACTTAGTATCCTTTACTCCATGTAACTTAGCATAGCTCAATAATTGCGTCACGGAATCAGTTTCGGGGTCAACAGTGTGTGATAGTATCATAAAGTCTTCACGAGTATGGAATTCCTTATAAACTCTCTCTAAACTGGTACTCATCACCGGACAAATTGATTGGCAGGTAGTGAAAAAGTAATCCGTTACATACACTTTTCCTTTTACATCGGCTTCCGTAATTTTTTGATTGTATTGATTGATGAAAAAGAAGGGAGGTATGGTATGATACGTTGTATCATTAATTTTTAACGCACGTTTTGGTCCGTAAAAAGGTAATGAACGCAGCGGTTTGTTCTGGTTTTTATTGTAAAAAAACCAAACCACCAATAATAACGGAACTACTAATAATAGTAAATAAGAAAGTTTAACTTTGGACATAATTCACAAAGTTACGCAAAAAGTATGCAAGCGAAAAGTAACAAAAGTCACGAGCAGGTGGAATTGGGTTTTGGCACCAAGTCGTACAATAAAAACGTTCGTTTTTTAAATAAAGACGGCACTGTCAATGTACGTCGTAAGGGCTTGCGAAGCTATGATAATATAGACGTTTATCATTGGTTAATTACCACCAGCTGGACGAAGCTTTTGTTAGTTATTCTTGGCTTTTATATTCTGGTCAATACCTTTTTTGCCTTAATATATTTTGCTTTAGGTTATGAGCATTTTGGTGGTGTGGAGGGTTTTACCGGTCCTGATCGTTTTATGGATTTATTCTTCTTTAGTGCACAAACATTAACCACTGTGGGTTACGGACATGTGTATCCCAATGCTAATCACGTAAGCACAGTTGCGGCAATCGAATCGTTGTGTGGTTTGTTGGGTTTTGCTTTAGCTACCGGAATTATATATGGACGATTTTCACGACCAAAAGCAGCTTTAGTTTACAGTGAAAACGTTTTGATTTCGCCATATGGAGAAGGAAACGGCTTGATGTTCCGTATCGCAAATTCAAAACAAAACGAATTAATTGAAATAGAAGCCAGTGTTGTTTTATCGTACACAAATCCTGAAACAAAAAAACGCGAATTCAATGGGTTAAAATTAGAGAGAAATAAGATTAATTTTTTGACGCTTAGCTGGACGATTGTTCATCCCATCGATGAGCAAAGTCCGTTATGGAACGTTACGGTTAACGAATTATTAAACCGCGATGCGGAGCTTATTATCCTCATTAAAGCCATTAATGACACCTATTCTCAAAATGTATATTCTCGAATGTCTTATAAAGCTTCTGATTTTGTGGATAAGGCCAAATTTGTGCCTGTAAAACAAGATTCTGACAATGACGGACATATACTCATAAATCTGTCTGATATTCATAAATACACTCCGGTTCACAATTAAATTCTGTTAAAAGCGTTTTAGTTTTTTATTTGCGGAACAATATTTGCTGTTAAAAAAACTTAAGCGATAATTGCTTATATTTAATGTTTTTAAATTTGTTAAAATTCAAATATGAATAGACTACAAACGATATTATTAGGTGCTGTTTTGGGTGGTGCCGCATTGGCTCAAAAGCCGTTTGCTTTCACTGTTGAGGGTAATGCTAAGAACTATAAAAACCAATACATCTATTTAAATCATAAATGGGGTGAGGAGTATCACACGGATTCAACTAAGGTAGAA
>CAYQDP010000530.1:0-2217 GCA_964416235.1 uncultured Flavobacteriaceae bacterium
TTAGCGATACACTCTGCTTTGTTTCCGGTAGTAACACCTTTAGTTTTTGTAAAACGAGGCGACTCAATTTTAATAAAGTTAACAGCACGCTTTAAAATTTCTGAAGCAGGCATTGAATCCATTAACACAACTTCCTGAAACTTTTTTTCTTCCGCCTTTTTCTCGGAAGTTCCTCCATCACCATCATCCTGTGCGTTTGCTGCTGCAGAGATCAAAAACAGTGTACTAAATAAAAGCGCTTTTAATATAATTTTCATATTCGAATTCAAAATTAATAAATTTTCGGAAATGCTGCAGGATTGCTTTCGTGCATTAAATTATACAACACATCAAACACATCATCACTGCTTGGTTTAGAGAAATAATCTCCATCACTTCCATAAGCCGGACGATGTTCTTTTGCGGCAATGGTTACAGGCGCTGAATCTAAGAATTGATAAGATCCTTGTTCTTCAACAATCTTTTGCAAAATATAGGCACTTGCTCCACCCGGTACATCTTCATCTAAAACAACTAAGCGATTTGTTTTCTTCACAGAGTTGACAATGCTATGATGTATATCAAATGGTAATAAAGTTTGAACGTCAATTAACTCAACGCTGATACCATGTTCCGCAAGCATTTTGATAGCTTCCTGGGCAATACGTAAAGTTGAACCATAAGAAACCAAAGTAATATCAGAACCTTCGTTCAATGTTTCAGGAATACCCAAAGGCATTTTGAATTCACTTAAATTACTTGGCATTTGTTCTTTTAAACGATATCCATTTAAAGGTTCGATAATCAAAGCAGGTTCATCCGCTTCTAATAAAGTATTATAGAATCCTGCTGCTTGAACCATGTTGCGAGGTACGCATACATGAATACCACGACATGCATGAATAATCATTCCCATTGGGGAACCGCTGTGCCAAACACCTTCTAAACGATGACCGCGTGTACGTATGATAACAGGAGCCTTTTGAGTTCCTTTAGTTCTCCATTGTACCGTTGCCAAATCATCACTCATTAATTGTAATGCATACAACAAATAATCTAAATATTGGATTTCAGCAATAGGTCTTAGTCCGCGCATGGCTAAACCAATGGCTTGTCCCATAATCGTAGCTTCGCGAATCCCTGTATCAAATACGCGGTGTTCTCCAAACTTAGCTTGCAAGCCTTCTAATCCTTGGTTAACACCTCCGATTTTACCGGAGTCTTCACCAAAAATTAAAGTGTTTGGGTATTTTTCCAGAATTGATCCGAAATTCTCACGTAAAATTTCACGACCATCCATCATTTTAACTTCACCTTCATACTGAGCAGGATTAGATGAAATGTTCAATGCATTTTTTGGAGATTGTGAATGCAAGTAAGAACTATAACGATCGTGATTTTCAATCTTTGATAAACTTAGCCATGAGATTAATTTTTGACGACCTGCAACATCATCGTTCTTCACTAAGCGCAATACTTTCTTAACGGCTACCTGAATATCTTTTCGGATGGGTTCCTTAATGGAAACCAATTCGTTTTTAATTGGATGAATGAATGCATCCTTTCCGCTTTCTGATGCAATTTCGTCAAACAAAGCGCAAACTTCGGCCACTTCGTTTTTAATAGGTTGTAAATAGGCGCTCCATGCAGCTGTTTTGCTATCGCGAACAGAATTCTTGGCATCCTCTTCAATTTTATCTAATGTCGCTTTATCACTTAATGCATTCTTTAAAATCCATTCGCGCATTTTTTTTATACAATCGAAATCAGTTTCCCATTGTAAACGCTCTTTGGATTTATAACGTTCGTGGGAACCTGAAGTACTGTGACCTTGCGGCTGTGTTACTTCTTCTACATGCACTAATACAGGCACATGTTCTTCGCGACAAACCTTAGCTGCCTTTTCGTAAGTTTCACAAAGATGGGCATAATCCCAACCTTTGGTTTTAAATATTTCGTAACCTTTACCGCCATTTTCCCTCTGAAAACCTTTTAAAATTTCAGAAATACTTTCTTTGGTAGTTTGGTATTTTTTAGGAACAGATATTCCATGTCCGTCATCCCATACAGAAACCAGCATTGGAATTTGTAATACACCTGCTGCATTAATGGTTTCCCAGAACAAACCCTCGGAAGTACTGGCATCACCAATGGTTCCGAAAGCAATTTCATTTCCTTTATTGGAATAATTTAAAAACTCTCCTTGTTGTAAATCTTTATTCACTCTGTAAAAATGAG
>CAYQDP010000531.1:0-2212 GCA_964416235.1 uncultured Flavobacteriaceae bacterium
ATTTTTTTGTGGCTTCGTATTGATGATTGCCGTCAACGTAAAAGAAATCAAGTCGCGGTATATTGTTCAGTAATTCAGGAAGCACTGAATCAAAGTTGCCTTGTATGGATGTAATGTTTTCTGCGTTGTGTTTTTTGAAAAGCTGCGAAGAAAATTCATAAAGCGCCGAACAACCTTCAATGGTATAGATCTTCGATTTTGAATTAGTCTTCGCTAAATAAAGTGTATTGAGCCCGATGGAAGTGCCTAATTCTACAACATGTTCCGCATTGCAAAAATTAATCAGTTTAAAATACAACTCAGAAAATTTCTTTGTGCTAATACCATGCCTGGCGATGTCTGAAATCTTACGAGTATTGCCTTTAAAAACCTTAGAACCCGCACCAAAATCAGTGATTTCGATGGTGCTGGGGTTATTCAGCAATTGCTTGCGAACTGCATCTAATTCCTTAAACTGATAATAGGCTTCGTTTTTTGTTTCGAGTAGTTCGGTTACAAATTTGTAAACAAATGGTGAGTGTACCCCATGCGCGGTTTTGCTTTTCAGCAGATAATTTAAATAGGAAATAAAATTATTGAACCGGCTCATTTTCGTAACACAAACAGGTGTTCTGTTGCTTTATTGGTTTTGTTTTGTAATCGGGCAAACTTTCCTCTAATATAAACAGGATATTTAACCCTTCGATTTTATTATCAGGATGCTTTTTATTCCATTCGCGGATTAAATATCTGCAATAATAAGGACGCATGAAATTAAAATCATTCTTCTGATAATTCTCCGCAAATTTCCGCCAGCGATCGGTTGGATACATCTTGTCAATGTCTTTCGGTTTGGTGAGATCCAATCCGGGTTTATTATTGTAAATGTCCCAAATAGAATCGTTGGATTTTATTCCGCGGTAAACATACCAACCGTCTGTTTTGTAAACCCCCGGTGAAAACATACCCCAAAACTGATCCAGCTTTAACGCGTTATTCAAATACATAAAGCGGTCGTCCGGAACAAATTTGAAATTAGGAAGGTTGCCGAGATTGGTAGCAAAACAAAAGAGGAACACTACTAATAAAAAGGAGAAGATGAATTGCCTGATTGGTTTGGGAGATCGGATGGAATAAAATGCGGAGGAAGTAACTTTACTGATGTGGGTGATTTTCTCATCGAGTTTATCCATTATTCCTGACGAGAGCAATCCGAGTGAGGTACTTAATCCGATTACAAAAAATAATCCTACATAGAGTGTAGAAGCGATGCCTGCATGCAAAAGAATAATTGAAATAGCTGCAATCGCTCGTAAGTTTTGATTTTTGTACGGAACAAGTATTAATAATGGCGCAATGATTTCCAAATAGTAATACACGAAGAAGGTGAGTAACTTCATTAAGGTGGGATATTGATAGAGCCAATCACCAATTCCTACTTTAAGTTGATCAAGACTCAGCGCGTAATAAATCGCCGTTCCTTCGGTGCGCCACTCGGGTGAGGTTTTATGTAATGCAGAGAAAACATAGACTGAGGCCACTAACACCATGTAACCAACACTGGAAATTGAAAAGTAATTCTTCGACTGAGGTATTGTCTTTTTAGCATCGTAAGAATAAAAACTTCCCCATGGCAAAAATACGCCCCAAAATAAAATCAGCCTTAAGAAATCATCACCGCTTTGCTGAATGAAGGGATTTCTGTTTTGCAACGACACTAAAAATACCCAGGCTAGGAGTGTGGTTAATTTGGTTTTCCAGCCTACGATTAAAAGTATCGCAATAACGGCGTTGAATAAAAATAAAAACAACTCATACGAATAACTGTCATTTAAAAAATGAAAGGACCAACGTAAAGGTTTTTCATCAAATTTTAATAAAAGATCAACAGGTAATACGCCATCAGAAGTGTAATGTTCCCGCAGTGCTGTGGCGCGTATGATTAAGTCGGCGAGCAGCACAAGGCCAATCGCAATCCGCATGAAAGACAAAGCGCGCAAGTCGAGCTTATAGCTATGTCTTAAATAAGAGAGTATTTTGTAGTAATAACTCAACTATACAAAAATAAAAAGGCTTCCGGTTTCGGAAGCCTTTTTGAGAAAAATCATATTAAAATTAAATACAAGTTAAGTTTCCTGATACAGTTACAACAGGGAATAAGAACGAGTATTGTAAACATTGAATGTTATTGAATGTAGCTTGCGTTCCTGCAGTACTTGTAGTTACCGCAACG
>CAYQDP010000532.1:0-2210 GCA_964416235.1 uncultured Flavobacteriaceae bacterium
AGCTACTGGCAAGAATAACAAAAATTTTAAACTAATCAGTTATGAAAACATTAAACACATATATCGACTATACAAATATAGAGGCAATTTATATTGGTAACTACAAAACCAATATAAACCTTCCTTTTACATTTGGTAATTATAAAATGAAATTGAATTGTTTCACAACCTCATTACATGCAATTGATTATTTAAGAAAAAACAATTCCACACGTATTGTCTTTTTCGATCTCGATATTGCATCCTGTGAACCATTGGAAATTCTTCAATATATAAGGCAAAATTTCGATCCGAAACTGATTTTCATTTTCATATCACACACGGGGGAAAATTCAGATTTTATTAAAAAATCCTTCGAAAATAAAGTTGATGAAATTTTTTTAACTCCATTTGATTTAGATGTCATTAGGCAGCGATTAACCAATCTACTTGAAAAATCAAACAATACCGATGACTATAATCAATCGAATAAAACCAGAGGTGAAAAAACTCAGATACTAAAACGATCTTTTGACATAATAGTTTCTCTAACTGCCATTTTAATCCTTAGTCCGGTGCTTTTAATTGTTGCTTTATTGATAAAACTGGATTCGAAAGGGCCGGTATTTTTTATCAGCAAACGTGTTGGACAGGGATACAAAGTATTTGATTTTTACAAATTCAGAAGTATGAAAACGGGTTCTGAAAAACAAATTGATCAACTTAAAAATAAAAATCAGTACGCGGAAACAAAAACTAAATTAAGCGAATGTCCAGAATGTAAAAAAAACGAGCATCCTTGTTCAACCTTACTTTATCTTGATGGTAAAGAAATTTGTGAAAACTTTTATAAAATTCAGAAAAACAATAATGAAGCCAGCTTCTTAAAATTCAAGGATGATCCAAGAGTCACTGCACTAGGTCAATTCCTTCGTAGAAGCAGTATTGACGAACTCCCTCAATTACTAAATATACTTAAAGGAGATATGAGTTTTGTTGGTAATCGTCCATTACCCTTATATGAAGCGGAACAATTAACAACAGATAAATGGTCATTGCGCTTTAATGCACCTGCAGGACTAACTGGTTTGTGGCAAGTTTCAAAACGCGGAAAATCTGATATGAGTGAAGAAGAAAGAAAGGAGCTTGATAATACATACGCAAGAACACATACATTTTTAGGAGACATAAAACTTATTTTCAGAACCTTCCCGGCTTTAACCCAAAAAGAAAACGTATAATGATCAAAAAAATCATATTAATCCTTTTATTATTAAGTCAATTTAAAAGTAAAAGTCAAATTGACGAATTCGATAATGATAGTGTACTTCCGTTGGAGGTTGTGCTCGAGCATGCCATAAATCACTCCCCTCTTCTTAATATGTATGAATCTTATTGCACTAAATCAAAAGCTGAGATGGATATTCAGAAATATGCGTGGATGAAAGATGTAACATTAAGTGTAGACACAAAATACGGACAGTACGGAAACCTTCAACCTATGGATCAGTTATCTCTGGGTTATGGAGCAGGATTCGTTTTTAAAGTGCCATTATCTGCAATTATTGGTGCAAAGGGCAGAAAACATGCAGCAGAAGCTGAATACAATGCTTCAAAATATCAATTGGAATCTGTTAAGGAAGAGCTAATAAAAACAGTCATAAAACAATACAATGAAGTACTTCTAATAAAATCTAAACTTAAAATAAAAACAGAATCTACGGAAATTGCCAATATTAACTATGTTATTTCAACAAAACAGTTACAGAACAAAGAGATTTCATTAGATCAATATGCTCACATTTTTGAAATATATTATAAAGAGAAGGAAGAGTTGGAGATTACAAAGAATGAATATAGAACCTCTTTAAGTATATTGAAACAAATAACCGGTTTAACCAAAATATAAACAATGAATTTACTATCATTTAGCCGATTACTTTACCGAAACCTAAAAGTGCTTATCATTTTACCACTTTTAGTTATTGTTTTTATCTGGATTTTTACCAATTCTGCGAAAGATAGATTCAATAGCGCTATCACTGTATATACTGGTTTTGCATCCGGATTTAATGTTGTTGATGGAGAAAATGCAAAAATTGATTATTACTCTATCAACATCTCTTTTGACAACTTAATCAATATTATTAAAACTAAAGAAACGAAAGAAGAAGTCGCTTTACGTTTACTTGCGTCGCATTTAGTACTAAATGGCAAGTCGAATAAGTTTA
>CAYQDP010000533.1:0-2188 GCA_964416235.1 uncultured Flavobacteriaceae bacterium
GCCAAATTATTAGCAGTAGAACCACTTCCACCTGAAGGCAACCAGCTATAAGTATACGCCGGAGTTCCTCCACCCGGAGCTACTGTTGCAAATCCATCTGTATACCCTGCGCAACTTGCGTTACCAATTCCTGTAATACTTGCAGTTAATTGCGTTGGTTGTGTAATTGTGATTGAAGCAGAAGCAGTACATCCATTTAAATCTGTTGCAACCATACTATAAGTACCAGGACAAAGATTCGTTACGTTCTGTGTTGTTAACGGTCCAGGACCACCAGTCCAGAAATAAACCACGGCACCAATTGCATTAGAAGTTGTAGCATTAGCCATACCGTTACATGCACCGAAACAGGTTACATTAGTTCCTGTAACGGCAGCTGACATTTGCGCAGGGTTTGCCAAGCTTACAGAAGCCGTGGCGATACAACCGTTAGCATCAGTTACTGTTACAATATGATTTCCAGGACCTAAACCTGTAGGATTTGAAAGTGTTGATCCTGATGGAACCCATGCGTAAGTATAACCTGCAGTTCCTCCTAATACTCCCGCATTAGCAGTACCGTTTGTAGCATTGAAGCATAAAGGATTTGTTCCTGATGCTGTTACTGTTAATGCCGGAGGCTGTGTAATTGTTACACTGGTTGATGAGATGCAACCATTATTATCAGTTACGGTAGCGGTATATACACCAGCTTGTAAATTTGTTGCTGTACCTGTTACCTGACCGTTACTCCATAAGTAAATATAAGGAGTTGCTCCACCTGTGACGGTAGTAGTCGCGACTCCATTATTACCACCAAAACAACTTACGTTTGTTTGGGTAGCTAATGAGATAGTTGGCCCGGATGTATTAGGAATGGTAGCCGCTGCCGTAGTAATACAACCGTTAGCATCCTTAACAGTAATTGTGTATGTACCGGCCAAAACTCCATTTAAAGTTGAGCCTGTAGCTGATGTACTCCATGTATAAGTGTAAGCAGGAGTTCCGCCTGTTGCTGAAACTGTTGCTGAACCATTTGCTTGTCCGCAATTAGCAGGAGTTACAGTTGAAGTAACTGTTACAGAAGTAGGTTGAGTAACAGTAGCTGTTGCAATGGCAATACAGCCTTTTGAATCCGTTACAGTTACACTATAAATACCAGCCGGTAAATTTGGAGCTGTTGCAGTTGTTGCTCCACCCGGTGCCCATAAGTATGTTAATGGAGGAGTTCCTCCACCGTTATATATTGCGGTAGCAGAGCCATTAGAACCATTAAAGCAACTAACAGATGTTGTTCCTGTCATAATATCTAAAGCACCAGGCTGTGTTAACGTTCCGGCAACAGAAGAAGTACAACCGAAAGCATCTGTTAATGTTACAGTGTAAGTACCGGCACCTAGACCTGTTGCTGTCTGTGTATTCTGACCGTTACTCCAGCTATAACTAATTGGAGCACTCATTGCGCCTGTGAATCCTGCTGTCATTGTACCATTTGTAAATCCATTACAAGAAGGATTTACACTACCCGAGATAACAGCTGTTCCACCAGGTGTAGAGTTAATAACTGCAACTGCAGTTGCTGTACAAGAATTAACATCAGTAACTGTTACTGTATATGTTCCTGCAACTAACGGATTGGTTTGCGCTGCAGTTCCACCACCACCTGACCAGTTGTAAGTATAAGCCGGACTACCACCAGATACAGAAACAGAAGCTGTACCGTTTGCTGCTGTACAGTTAGCATTACTACTGTTAACAGTTAAAGTCATACCTGATGGTTGAGTTACCTGTACTGATTGAGTTAATGTACAGTTATTATTATCTTGAATGGTTACGTTATAAACCCCTGAAGAAACTCCAGTAAATGTATTACCAACTTGGAATGGTCCGCCATTCAGTGAAAACTGATACGGACTCGTTCCACCTCCACCCGCTCCTGTGATAGAACCGTTAGAACCTCCACTACATAAAGGAGGTACAGAGGCTAATGTTAATGCAAGTGCAGTAGGTTGAGTAATATTGACACTAACGGTCGTCACACATCCTGCAGCATCTTTTACATTTACAACGTAAGCACCCTGAGCTAGGTTAGTGTAAACACCGGTACCACTTGTAATGTTACCAGGTGTTAAAGTATAACTATATCCCGGAGTACCGCCGGCTGTATTAACTGTAAATGTTCCATTGGTACCTCCAAAACATGATACGT
>CAYQDP010000534.1:0-2179 GCA_964416235.1 uncultured Flavobacteriaceae bacterium
GCACATAAACAACCTGTGCCAAAATCAACGGTAAACGTCTTTGCTCCTGTGTTGAAGCTCAAAGTAGCGCAAGCTGCAGCCATTAAACTATTTGGTTCCATTGGAACAGAAACAACACCATTAAAGCCTTGCTTATAGGTAGTAAGCGTTGTGTTTTCAGAAGCCTGAGAACCCATTGCCGCCACATCATTCATAAAGCTTTCTGCTAAGTTATTATCGGTGATGGTGCCTTGTTCGGTATCGGGAGTTTCTTCCTCTTCCTTTTGTTTTTTCTTACAGCTTGTTAAGGTTAGCGAGCCTGCTAACACGAAAGCTGTTAAACCAAATACTAATTTTCTTGTTTTCATGACTTATGTTTTTATGTGTTATTTATCGGATTTTAACTTTTGACTACCATTTTGAATAAAGGTTTAATCTAATTTAAGAAAAAAAGTAAAAAGTAGTAAATTTGAGTGATTATCAGATTTTTAGTTGAAAGCCAGGACCCTCATATTATTTCTTAGTATAGCCTTTACGCTTATCAGAGCTCAGGAACAAAAGTTCGCATTAATGCCAGCTTTAGGTTTAACGGCCAGTCAGATTCATGGAGATAATTATGCTGGATATAATAAATTAGGGTTTATGGGAGGTTTAATGATAGAGGCCAAATTGAATAAGGTTTTGGATTTGGATTTTGGAATAACCTTTATTCAAAAAGGTTCACGAAGAAATCAAAACCCGGAAAAATTCGATTACAAATTCTATTATGTCAATTTAAATTATGTTGAGGTGCCTTTAATGTTGAAGTATACTACCAAAAGAGTATTTCTTACAATAGGTGGAGCTCTTGCGTATCTAATAAATTATTATGAAGAAAGTGAAATCGGAAATTTAACCGGCATGTTTCCATTTGAAAAATACGATTATAGTGTAAATGTAGGAATGGGAATGAACATACTTCCTAAATTAGCGTTTGAGTTAAGGTGCAGTAATTCATTTATGACTACTCGTCCGTTTGGAGGAAACTTTACACCTTATTATAATAACATATTAGCCAAAACTTTTAACAAAGGGTATTACAACAATGTGTTACAAATGTTGTTTACTTATAAAATAACGCCAAAGAAGAAAAGTGAGTCAACCCAAAATTAAAATAGTAGTCGCCATTACCGGCGCGAGCGGAAGCATTTATGCCAAAGTGTTGTTAGATAAATTAGCTAAACACAAAGAGCAATTAGAGGCTGTTGGTGTGGTGATGAGTGATAACGCCAAAGAGGTTTGGAAGCACGAATTAAAACAAAGCGATTACGATAAATATCCATTTACTTTTTATTCAAAGAATGATTTTAACGCGCCTTTCGCATCCGGCTCGGCAAAATATACAGTAATGGTTGTTGTTCCTTGCAGCATGGGAACAATGGCGCGTATTGCTTCAGGAATTAGTAACGATTTAATCACACGCGCGGCGGATGTTGTATTAAAGGAGCGACGAAAATTAATTTTAGTAATGCGCGATACGCCTTTAAGTCTCATTCATATCAATAACATGAAAACGATTACCGAAGCAGGTGGAATTATTTGTCCGGCTTCACCGTCGTTTTATTCGAACCCAAATAATTTTGAAGAATTAGCATCCACTGTTGTGGACAGAGTTTTGGATTTGGCAGGGATTGAACAGAAAACGTTTAGGTGGGGAGAGAAATAGTGTTTTCTCGAATTTTCTACTCTTACTTCAATTCAAGTTTCATCATAATATCGGTTTGTTTGTCGTTACCGAGAATGAAAACATGTTTATCGAATTCAACAAATCCGTTTTTCTTATAGAAACTGATTGCCCTCGGATTTTTTTCCCATACGCCCAGCCAAACGTATTTCATTTGTTTCTCCTTCGCAATGTCTATTGCTTTTTGATAGAGTAATTGTCCAACTTGTTTTCCGTGATATTCTTTTAAAACATAAATGCGCTCAATCTCCAAAGCTTTTTGGTCTTTTAATTCTGTTTGGGAAACACCGAAATTAAGTTTTAAATACCCAATAACGTTTCCTTCAAGCTTAGCGAAATAAAATTCCGAATTATCATTTTTTAATTCGGTGGACAATTTTTCTTCAGAAAACCCTTCCTCCAAATATTTTTTCATATTCTCCTCGGTGTTTTCTTCAGAGAATGTTTCTTTAAAAGTTTCACGTCCGATTTTTTGTA
>CAYQDP010000535.1:0-2177 GCA_964416235.1 uncultured Flavobacteriaceae bacterium
AATAATAATGAGTTTGATTGTATTGTCTTCTTTACAAAATCCTCTACACTAAATGTGTTGGAGTCAATCTCTCAATTGAAAACCGAAAACCGAACTGATGGAATCATGGTAGTTTCTGATATTAAAGAAACTGACTTCATAGTGAAGTGTTTTGATTTAGGAGCAGATGATTTTTGCGAATATTCAACTCCTGCTGTGGTTTTGAACGCCAAAATAAATGCTGTGGTTCGCAGAAAAAAATACAATGCCAAAAGCAAGTTGTATTTCGCAAACCTTGTGATTGATTTTTATTTGAAGCAAGTATGTGTGTGGGATAAAAAGATAAACCTTACAAAAAAGGAATATGATATTTTACTTTACCTGATTGCTAATAAAGAAAGTAGTGTAACCAAAGAATCCATTGCAGAATATGTGTGGGGAGATTATTTAAAAAACATTGATTCTTACGATTTTTTATTTGCTCACATCAAGAATTTGAAGAGCAAGTTGAAAACGGCAAAAGGCGAATTGGTCATTAAAAATATTTACGGTATTGGATACCAAATAGAAGAACTATAAACTAAAATTAGAAACATGAAATGGATCACCAGAGAACGACCAAAGATAGACAGGGTTGCCTGTCCGTGGCTTATCAAAAACTTTGTAGATAAGGATGCAGAGTTTTTATACGTTCCTACCAATCAGGTGTTGGAAAAGGCAAAAGAGTTGAATGCAATCCCTTACGATATTCCGGGTGTAGAACTCACGCATGAAGGAGAGTTTTGCAGTTTCGATGCCATCCTGAAAAAATATGATTTAAAAGATGATGGATTACTTCGCTTGGCAACTATTGTAAGAGCGGCAGATACAGATACACTTGAAAAATCGGCTCAAGCAGCAGGATTGTTTGCAATTTCAGCGGGGATGTCATACAACTTTAAGGACGATCACGAAATGCTTAAGCATGGAATGGTGATGTATGACGCACTTTACAGTTGGTGCAAATACGTGAGCGATGAAATTCACAAACACAATTGGTAAATGAGATTAAGTTTGTTCATACTTAGTTTAACAATTTTTGCATCTTGTGCTGACAAAAAGGAAGAATGGCTCAAGAGCTATGCTCAAACAAAGTGTGCTTACTCACGAGAAACCGAAAATATTAAAGCAGATTCCGTTAAAACGATTGCTCCATTAATAAATGAAAAAACACAATTGCAAGATCAGTTACAAAAAATAACAGCCCCTTTTGAAGAACGAATAAAAGGTTTTAATGAAGGAATGAAAGAGGCGCAACGTGATTACATGAAAGAGTATCGTAAAGCAGAAGAAGCGCAAAGCGAAAGGTATGGACACCGAAACACACCTGCCTATGAAAAGAAATTAAGTAGTTTGGAAAATATAAAAGCAACTAAAATAAGTGCATTGCAAAATAAGATTGCTAAAGTTAAGGAAGAGATGGAAGCCAACAGTGATTTTAAAAATTTGAATGAGAAAATTAAATTATTAGAGGATAAAATTAATTCATCCCTGACAGTCATTTCAGAAAAACACAAACCAACAATTGACAGTTTACAGGAATTATTAAATACCGAGAATAGTAATTTTAAGAGGATGCAAAGTGAAATGGAAACCGTCGAAAAAAAACAATTTGAATTAAAACGAGATAGCATTAGAGTAAACCCATGTAACTAAAATGAACACACCAAACTACACTTTAAAAGAGCTTGTTTTGTACTTCCTGAAATTGGGTACAGTTGGCTTTGGTGGCCCTGTGGCATTGGTTGGCTATATGAATCGGGATTTAGTTGAAGATAAAAAATGGATCACTGAAGAAGATTACAAAGAAGGGCTTGCATTAGCCCAATTAGCACCCGGTCCACTGGCAGCGCAATTGTCCATTTATCTCGGCTACGTCCACTACAAAATTTTAGGAGCGACCTTAGTGGGATTAGCGTTTGTTATTCCATCCTTCATCATGGTATTAGGCATTGGCTGGGCTTACGTTCATTTTGGAGGATTGCCTTGGATGCAAGCTGTATTTTATGGAGTTGGTGCAGCAGTAATTGGGATCATCTCGATAAGTAGCTATAAACTCACCACAAAGAGTTTAGGAAAGGATTATTTGCTGTGGCTCATCTTTATTGTTCTTTGTATAACCACCTTTTACACCGAATCAGAAAACCTGTACTTAATTA
>CAYQDP010000536.1:0-2158 GCA_964416235.1 uncultured Flavobacteriaceae bacterium
CCTGTATTTGGATTCTGGAACACCTGAATAAATTACAACCGGGAATTATAAAATCACAGGTCGACTTTTTAAAAAAGGAAATTTTAGTAGTATTTGAACATGATCATACAGGTTTGCGTAAGATTGCAGAAACGCTTACATCCATAGGGTATGAACCACATATCAATCTAAGTCATGATAATAGTAAAAAAATAAGCAAGTACGATAAAAGCCGCATTTTTAAAATTGGTATTTCCGGATTTGCATTCGGCAACATCATGATGATGAGCTTTCCGGAATATTTTTCTCTCGGAACTTTTGAAGAAGAAGGTATGCGTGAATTTCTTGGCTACTTTAATCTTATTCTAGCTCTTCCCGTATTCTTTTATTCAGCTTCCGAATTTTTTATTTCAGCTTGGAAAGGATTCAAACAAAAAATAGTAAACATTGATGCGCCTATTGCGCTGGCGGTACTCATCACTTTTGGTCGCTCTTTCTACGAAGTAGTTTCCGGGACCGGTGCGGGTTATTTCGATTCCATGACAGGCATTGTATTCTTTATGCTTATTGGTCGCTATTTTCAAAGTAAAACATATGATACACTTTCTTTTGAGCGCGATTATACTTCTTATTTTCCTATAGGCGTTACTGTATTAAATGAAAACGGCGGTGAAACGCAAATTCCGGTTTCAAAATTGAAAACGGGACAGCGAATAAAAATTCATAGTCATGAAATTATTCCTGCAGATTCTATTTTATTTTTAGGTAAAGCCAATATCGATTATAGTTTTGTAACCGGTGAATCTCTTCCGGTAGAGAAAAATATCGGTGAAATCATTTATGCCGGCGGAAAACAAATTGGCGGAGCTATTGAATTGGAAGTAGTGAAGGAAGTTTCGCAAAGTTATCTTACCAAATTATGGAATAACGATGTGTTTAAAGAAAATCAGGAGGAGAAAAAGGAATCATTTATCCATTCAGTGAGTCGTTACTTTACAGTGGCTTTGTTTTCTGTTGCCGCAGCCGCTGTCGTTTATTGGTCTGTTTATGATTCTTCGAAAGTCTGGAATGCCTTAACCGCTGTTTTAATTGTAGCTTGTCCTTGTGCCTTATTATTGAGTGCCACTTTTACGAATGGTAGTTTAATTCGACTATTGGGAAAATTAAATCTCTATGTAAAAAACGCTAATGTCATTGAACGTATTTCTGAAGCAGATACCATTGTGTTTGATAAAACAGGAACTATCACTCGTCAGCAAGAAGCACAAATAATTTATAACGGTCCGGACCTAACCGAAACAGAGCAGCAATTAGTAAGATCTTTGGCCAATCAATCGAATCATCCCCTCAGTAAATCGATTGTTAGTTTTTTACCTTTTAGCAAAACCTTGAGCGTAAAAAATTTCATGGAAGAGAAGGGAAAAGGCGTGAGTGGTATTATTAATGGTGTTGAAATTAAGTTGGGCTCTGCAGGCTTTATGAATATTGGTAAATCAATTCATAGCGATGACGGAAGTAATGTGTATGTGATGATAGATGGTGAGATTAACGGTTGCTTTGTTATTAAAAATGTTTATCGGGAAGGACTTATTGGAGTAGCCAATTCATTAAAGCAAAACTACAAGCTGGCAATTATTTCCGGCGATAATGATAACGAAAGAACTAAACTCGAAGGAGTATTCGGTAAAGAAACATACATGTTGTTTAATCAGAAACCTGAAGATAAATTGGAGTTTATAAAATCTCTACAGCAGAAAGTACATAAAACCATCATGATTGGCGACGGATTGAACGATGCAGGAGCCTTAAAGCAAAGTGATGTGGGAATTGCCATTACCGACAATATCAATAATTTCTCTCCGGCTTGTGATGCGATATTATCCGGTGAGAAATTTAGGTGGTTAAATGGATTAATTAATTATTGCAAGAAGGAAAAACAAATCATTTACTGCAGTTTTATCATTTCAATTCTCTATAATATAATCGGATTATTCTTCGCGGTTCAGGGGACTTTAGAGCCTGTTATTGCGGCTATACTGATGCCTGCAAGCTCAATCAGTATTGTCTTATTTACCACAGGAATGAGTTCGTTTTATTACATGAAACTTAAATCTAAAATGAATGGAAACAAAAATTCAATCGAGCAATATTAAATGTGGAGGTTGTGTTAGCAGTATAA
>CAYQDP010000537.1:0-2154 GCA_964416235.1 uncultured Flavobacteriaceae bacterium
GCTTAAAAGTTTGTGAATGGTATCTCCTTTATCTTTACTCCTTCCTATTTTAGCATCAAATAGCGATTTCAAATCCCCGAATTAGATTTTTGTAACCCTATACAACCAATATGAAAGCATTTTTTAAATTTTTTTTTGTTTTTACAATTTTCTCATTACAGTCAAAAGCGCAGGATGATGATTCTAATGCAGGTTTTTACGTAGATGGAGTTAAGGTAATGGAAATTAATTGCTACACATTCGGAAATTTAAAAGTAGTTTTTCCGTTTAATCCTGCATATTCAAATTATGATAGATTTATCATCAAAATTTATTATGGAGAAAGTTTCCAGATGGGGAATCGGTTTGGAACTTTTAATGTTGTTTCGAAAGCATCGGTTTTAAGCAAGGTAAAGAATAACTATTTTGTTTATGATATATTTAAGGCAGGGGAATGGTATGCGCCAGCCAACAATGATTCTCGCGACCCAAATGCATATAATGGTCTAACTAATTCACTTAGCAGAGCAGGAATAAAGTATTATGCAGGAAAGGCACAAAAACCAGAGACTGATTTAGTTTTTTCATTAATTGGCGAAACAATTACGGGTTATAGAGATGAGTTTGACGCCAGTGGTAATCATTCAAGAATTCCAATATACAGTGCTGAAATACTTGGTTCTGCATTGAAACTTCACTGTGTAAATAGAGAAGCGTGTAGCTCATGGGCAGATGATTATCATCTCAATAAAAAAATAGATCTTAGTGTGGAATGCACTTTTACCGGAACCAAAGTTGATTTTAATAATCTTGGCAAAAGTACTAGCTCAGCAAATAATTCAATTAACAATAATTCAGCACCAACAAACAACACACCCGCAAAATCCGAAACCCTTGTTAAAACCTCCCCGATAACTGGCAAAACAATTATTACAACGGTAGCCCCAACATCAGCAGTAGCCGTTAAACCATTAGATAAAACCAAACCCGGTTATTTTGAAGAGAAATCGGAAGATAAAAAATTCATGTATCGCAATGGATATCAAAAAAGCGAAGGAGTTTATCATGGTGAAGTGCGTGAATACGAAAATAATCAACTAGAAAAGATCATTGTTTACACTGATGGTGTTGAAGATGGCTTGTACGTAACCTTCTCAGAAGGCAAAGTTGAATGGCAAGGGACATTTAAAAATGGTAAAAAAGATGGTATTTGGAAACATTTCAGTAATGGACAACTTCAGGAAACAGAAAAATACGTGAATGGTGAAAAACAAGATTGATCATGAAATTAAAAGTATTTTCCTCTTTGTTTTAGGTTATACCAATTTGAATTCATATTGCTTTAAAGAATAAATCATTGCCGTGCTTAAAAGTTTGTAAATGGTAAATCTTATTACTAAGACTTCGGTACTTTTAGCTATAATTAATTATGGCATGAAAAACTTAGTTAATTTTTAAAACGGCATATCATAAATTAAACAAAACACCATGAAAAAACTAATGACGCTTATTTTGTTTTCATTGCTTTTTAATATTAGAGCGCAATTCCCTAATTTTCAATGGGCACATAACATTACTACTAATTATGTTATGTCAAGTGCAGAAGATTCAAACGGGAATGTGTATGTTGTTGGAAGGTTTGCCGGTACCATAGATTTTGATCCGGGACCCGGAACCACAACACTAACTTCCGTTGGTCAATGGGGCTATATTGCGAAGTTTAGTTCAACAGGAAGTTTTATTTGGGTAAAAACCATTTCTCACTCCAACACTTCCGGACAAGTATGGATCCGAAAAATAAAAACAGACAGTAATAACAACATCTATGTGGTTGGTGATTTATATACAAGTGGTGTAGATTTTGATCCTGGAGCAGGTACTGCCAACTTACCATGTCCAACCGCCGGCTTATCCAATTCGGATGCCTTTGTTGCCAAATACGACGCGAATGGAAATTATCAATGGGCGCAAACCATCTATAACACATCGGCAGCAAACACAACTGAAATTGCGATCGATATAGTAATTGATGAGACAAATAATAAGGTTCGTGTTTCATCGCAAACCACCACAACCTCCGGTGGTAATACTATCCGATACGCAACCGATGCGCCATGTTTTTTTATTGTGCACGGAAATATATCATTTATTACTTATGGAGCAGTATTAACATAC
>CAYQDP010000538.1:0-2143 GCA_964416235.1 uncultured Flavobacteriaceae bacterium
ATTAAAACGGAGTTTGAAACTAAACCTGCTGTAGCAGAATCTTGCTTCATGTTGCCGGATAACTTTAACTGCTGCGCCGGTATCGAGATTACACAAAATAATAGTATGGCGAGCGTTAGTTTTTTTAGCATATAATTATCCGTAGGTATAATTCTCCTTTTTTAAAAAAGTTACAGAGGCTAATGTATAAAATGCCCTTTTGCACTCAGTTTAATTTAGAAAATTTAACAACAATAGACATAAAATACTGATTTTTAAAGCCCTAGTAATAAAAACTAATCCTCCATTTGCCTAGCCTTTTTCATAATAAAATGTACTTTTGCTCATACTAATACTCAATCTAAACTCTTAATCCTCCAATGAAATAACCATGTTTGCATAGACACAAGTATTAAATGAAAACAATTTGGTTATACCGTATGGCTTTTAAAAAACAAATTACTTACATATGAAAAATACAGCTTTATACAACAAACACGTAGCGCTTAGCGCAAAAATTATTCCGTTTGCAGGTTACAATATGCCGGTTTCTTATTCAGGCTTAAACGAAGAACATTTAACCGTTAGAAACGGGGTTGGCGTATTTGATGTAAGTCATATGGGTGAGTTCAGATTGAAGGGTGATAAAGCTTTAGATTTAATTCAAAAAGTTACATCCAACGATGCATCTAAGCTAACCGATGGAAAAGTCCAATACTCTTGTTTACCGAATGACAAAGGCGGAATTGTTGATGATCTATTGGTGTATCGCTATAAGGCGGATGAATATTACTTGGTTGTGAATGCTTCTAATATCGAGAAAGATTGGAACTGGATTAAACAATTCAATACTTACGGTGTGGAGATGCTGGACATGTCGAACGACATGAGTTTATTGGCTGTGCAAGGACCAAAAGCTTTGGCGACACTTCAAAAATTAACCGATGTTGATTTATCGAAAATGGAATATTATACATTTTGTATCGGTAAAATGGCAGGTATTAATGATGTGATTATTTCCAATACAGGTTATACCGGTGCGGGTGGATTTGAAATTTACGTGATGAATGCGGATGCAGAAAAAATGTGGGATGCTGTTTTTGAAGCCGGAAAAGAATTCGGAATTAAACCAATTGGATTAGGCGCGCGTGATACTTTACGTTTGGAAATGGGTTTCTGTTTATATGGAAATGATATTGATGATACCACTTCTCCAATCGAAGCGGGATTAGGATGGATTACTAAATTCACGAAAAACTTTACCAATCGCGCGGCTATTGAAAAACACAAAACAGAAGGCGTTACCCGCAAGTTAGTAGGGTTTGAAATGATTGACAGGGGTATTCCACGTCACGATTATCCGATTGCCGATGCGAATGGAACTATTATCGGAAAAGTAACTTCAGGAACTCAATCACCAAGTTTAAACAAAGCCATTGGTATGGGTTATGTACAAACTGCTTTTGCTGCGGCTGACACTGAAATTTTTATTATCATTCGCGATAAGCCTATTAAAGCCAAAGTGGTAAAAATTCCTTTTTTGAAAAAATAATTGAGCGAAGAAAAGAAATATAAAATCGATGCTTGCTTTTCACCGCATCTTTATCCCATCTATGAGGATAAAGAAAGTATTGTGGTGGTGATTGATGTATTTAGAGCTACTTCTGCTATTTGCGTTGCTTTTCATTATGGCGCAGATAAAATTATTCCTGTTGCTAAAGTAGAAGAAGCGGCTGAATATAAAAAGCAAGGTTTTTTAGCAGGGGCCGAACGTGATGCCATTAAATTAGAGGGATTTGATTTTGGAAATTCTCCTTACGATTACATGGGAGATCATGTAAAAGGAAAAACAATTGCACTTACTACCACCAACGGCACACAAGCTATTGAGGCAGCAAGACAAGCTTACAAAGTTGTAATTGGTTCTTTCTTAAACATCGATGTGCTTTGTCAATGGCTCGTAAAGCAAAACAGAAATGTATTATTACTTTGCTCAGGTTGGAAAAATAAATTTAATCTGGAGGATTCTTTATACGCAGGTGCCGTTACACAAAAAATGCTGGAGCTTTCCGACGATTTTAAATTAGGTGATGGTTGCTTAGCTCTTAAATATTTGTTTGAGCAAGCACAACACGAACCAATAAAATATCTAGTTCACGCTTCA
>CAYQDP010000539.1:0-2138 GCA_964416235.1 uncultured Flavobacteriaceae bacterium
ATGTATCGGGTCGTTTGGTTGATTCATTTTTTTTAAATGGTATCGACAATTTAAGTATCAGTAAACAAAACATTGCAAAAGGTTTATATAACCTGAAAACGAGTATCAATCAAAATATTAAATTTACAAAAGTGATAATTTACTAATGCGAATTTTTGTAAGTTTTATATTTTCTCTTGTACTACTAGCTTGCTCTAGTCCGAAATCACAACCTGTTTTCGAAAAACTGATCGGCACCTGGCAAATTGAAGGCGAGAATGAATTTGAAAGGTGGACTAAAAACAGTGACGGTACTTTTTCCTCAGCTATGTTTAAAGTAAAAGATAGCGACACCACATTCCTTGAGACTGTTAAAATTTACAAAAACGAAAAATCAAAATGGGTATTTGAGCCATTGGTAAACGGACAAAACGACGAAAAGTCGGTTGTGTTTACTGAGGTTTTGTTAAATGAAACACAGGTTAGTTTTGAGAACCAACAGCATGATTTTCCGAAGTATATTCATTATTCTTTAATATCTCCGATAAAACTGGAAGCGTTTATTGCAGGAGAAAAGGACACCATTCGCTTTAACTTTAAGCGTTTGCCTTAAAGTAACTTTTAATTATTAAAACGTTATTGTTTAAATTAAGCTATACGGATTGGATTTGCGTGGCTCGATTTTCTGCAATTTTATTACATTGGAAAATAACGTTACCATACCTGAGAAAAAACCTGCCGGTCCAATAAAAAAAGCAGTTAAGTTTTTTGCCTGGCTTATTTTTCTGTCTGTTTTTTTTCTCGGTTCGGCGGTTGCGCTGGTTTTTATTTATGAAGATGAAGTAAAGCAAGCCATCATCGGAGAGCTGAACAAAAACCTGAAATCAGAAGTTAGAGTTGACCCTAAAAACATAGATATCACATTCATAAAGTCATTTCCTAAGTGTGCATTAGAGTTTAAAGACGTTTTAATTCTGGAAGCACTTGAGAAAAAAGAACGTGATACTCTCATTTACGCTAACGATATTTTGTTAATGTTTAGCTTACAGGATATCTGGAATAAGAATTACACCATTAATAAAATCCGTCTTAACAAAGCTAATTTTTATCCCGCTATAGATAAAAAAGGAAGTCCGAATTATATATTCTGGAAACAAAGCGAAACAAAGAAAGGTGATAAGGTTAATTTTAAACTGGAAGAAATAGTTTTAGATGACATACGTTTACGTTTTAAAAACGCGAAGAAACGATTTAAGACCTCGCTACATTTTTATAATTCCGAATTCAAGGGAAATTTTAATGAGAAAGAATTTGCGTTACTGGCAAAGGGAAAGGCTGATGTAAATTATATTACAAGTCATAAAACCAATTACCTGAAAAATAAAAAAGTGCGATACGATCTTGAGCTAAATGTTTCAGGTAATAGCTATAACATTAGTAAAGCAGAACTTGCGCTGAATGAAATGTATTTCGCTTTAGAGGGAAATTGCAAGTATTCGGATAGTTTGGAAAAAGCGGATTTGACTTTTAGCGGTAAAAATTTGGATATAGCTTCTGTTCTATCTTTATTACCTGAAGAACATTCGAACAGAATTAAGGAGTATGAAAGTGAGGGACAATTTTATAGTAAGGGAAAAATAAATTATAAATCAGGATTTGCAACTGAAATTACGGCTGATTTTGGAATAAAAAATGCTACTGTAACATACAAGCCCAATAGCACGCAATTAAAAGATTTAATTATTGAAGGAAAATTGGTGAGTAATGAAAACGATAGTTATCTCAATTTCGCAAACGTATCAGCGAACATGGGAAAAAATTCGGTTTCCGGATTTTGCCTCATCAGCAACTTAAGCGATCCATATCTTAATTTAAATGCTGAAATCAATTCCGATCTGGCTGAATTAAATTCCTTCTGGCCCATTGACACTTTAGAGTACATAAGCGGCTCCATCAGTTTAAACGCTTCGGTGAAAGGGAAATTAAGTGAAATAAAGAAGTCAACTTTCTCAAATGAAGTGATTGCACAAGGGAAAGCAGATTTAAAAGAAATCAAAACAAAATTTAAAGATAAGCCCAATGAAATCAATATCAGTACCGGCCACTTCGAAATGGCTAACCGTAGTGTAAAGCTGAACAACTTTAAAATTATCATTGGT
>CAYQDP010000540.1:0-2131 GCA_964416235.1 uncultured Flavobacteriaceae bacterium
TATGCAATACCTTGTGTTTAGAGGTAAAGAAATCCGTCTTTTGTTTTAGATACAACCATAATAAACGGTGACGCTCTAAAGATAAACTACCCGGACAAAGTACGTTTTTACGTTTGGCACGACCCGAATATCCATAAGGTAAAAACTTACGATAAGTTTTACCGCTGATTGGGTCTTCATAACGCGTTCCGTAATACAATAAAGGCGCTATCTTACTAAACAGCAAACTAAATTGAATTAATATAGGGCGTGGAATAACCCTTAATAAAAAGTGAAACATACAGGTGCAAAAATAGGGTTTATTCGGCTTAAATAACCAAAAAACAGCCTAAATTGTTACATTTGCAGGGTTATGAGCAAAGTACAAGCCAAAGCAAAAACAACCGTTAAAAAGCCAAGCGATACCATTAGCAAACTGGAGAATTGGTTTACGGTAAACAGCAAGAAAACTTTTTATACTTTAAGTTTCGCATGCCTGATGTTTTCTCTGATGTTTTTTAATGCCCGCATTAGCGAGGCGCATGACGATGCTTTATACTTGGAAGCAGGTTGGCGATTTGTAAACGAATTCCCAAATTATTTTTACACGCAAAATGCCCCACTCTATCCTTTGTTCCTGGCCTTACTCACTAAGTTATTCGGATTAAAACTTATTCTCTTTAAACTTTTTTCAGTTGCCTTTAACTTCTTCGGATTTGTTTTCTTCTATAAAGCCTTTGAAAAACGTTTGCCTTACGCGGTGTTTATTCCGGTTGCTGTATTCGTAGCCATTAATCATTTAATCATGTATTACGCCAGTATGACTTTTACGGAGGCGTTTTACTTTTTCTTACAAGGTTTGTTTTTCTTTTATGCTACTAAAACTGTAGAAACCGTTCAGAAAGAAAATGTAAACATGAACACCCAATGGAAACTTTGGTTAATGTTGGGTTTAAGCATGTTTTTAATGAGTACCGCTAAAAGTGCGGCGGTAGTTGTGGTGCCGGCAATTGTGTTGTATTTCTTCCTCGAAAAAAACTACAAAGCATTAGGATACTCGGTTGCCTCGTTCTTGATTTTTAAACTTGCTTACGAAGGTATAGTAAGAATTATCTGGGGAGCGCAAAACCAATTTAAAGGACAAGGTCGCATTTTAATGCAGAAAGACCCCTACGATAAATCGTTGGGCGATGAAGATTTTTCCGGATTCATTCAGCGCTTTTTTGATAACAGCGAATTGTACTTATCCAAACGATTTTTTCAAATCATTGGTTGGAGAGATGAAGCTTCACTGGAAGTATACGGATTACTGGCGTTTATTGTCATTACCGTGACTCTAATGGGATTATGGATGGTATTTAAACAGAAAAATAAACCTTTATTTTTATTTGGTTTATTTACCGGTGCTCAATTGCTTTTATCATTTGTGATATTACAAGCCAGATGGGATCAGCCGCGCATTGTGTTAGTGTGTATGCCAATCATGTTATTACTCATCTTTAATTTATTTTATAGTTACACCCATAAAATGAGCATGGGTAAATTAATCTATTTAGCAATTACGGTTTTAATTATTGGCTCTGTATTTTTATCGAGTGTAAAACGCGGTATGCCAAACATTCCGATTGTACAGAAAAATTTAAAAGGCGATAAATATTTCGGTTACACACCTGATTGGGTAAACTATTTACGTTGCAGCGAATGGTGTGCCGACAGTTTAAAGAAAGAAGACCTTGTAGCTTGCCGTAAAGCACCAATGAGTTTCGTGTATGGAAAAGGAAAAAAATTCTTCCCAATTTACAGTGTAATTAAGAAAGACAGTTTAACCGATCAGTCAAATCCGGATAGTGCCCTGGCTTATTTTGATTCGCAAAAAGTAACCCATATCATGGTGGCAAGTTTACGAATCGACCCGAGCAAAAACACAGGACAAATCATTAACACAGTTCACAACATTGTGCAACCTATCATGCAAAAATATCCTGATAAGCTAAAACTTATCCATACAGAAGGCTTTGCTGAGCAATGTTATGTATTTGAGATTAAGAAGTAAGTAATTCCAATAAATCTTGTATTTTTGTAGCCCTTAATCAGGAAACTTGTCCGAGTGGTTGAAGGAGCACGCCTGGAAAGTGTGTATACCTCAAAAGGG
>CAYQDP010000541.1:0-2102 GCA_964416235.1 uncultured Flavobacteriaceae bacterium
GCCCGCAATCTGTTCCAGGTTTTACGGATATTGATAACGATGGCGACATGGATATTCTCACCTTTAGCTCCACAGGATTTAAAATAGAATATCATCAAAACCAAAGTAAAGAATTGTATGGCATTAGCGATAGTTTGGTTTTTGATATGGTAGATTATTGTTGGGGGAACATCAGTGAAAACAGTTGTTCTGTCACTCTTAATGATTGTCCACTGCAAATTTTATACAATGAATCTGTACAAAAAGTTTTACACGCAGGCTCATGCTTAATGTGCTTCGATAGAGATAACGATGGCGATCAGGATTTAATTATGGGAGACATCTCTTGCTCGCATGTTACTTACTTGGAAAACGGTGGCTCTATTAGTAATGCAAACATCACCGATACAACTAAACGTTTTCCCAATTATCCATTATTAGCCAATACTCAAGTCATTAATTTAAATTCATTCCCATGTACTTATTTTTTAGACATTGATAACGACGGCAAAAAAGATTTATTGGCTAGTCCTAATGATTCCTACAGCGAAAATTTTGAAAGTGTTTGGTATTATAAAAACATTGGAACAACAACCAACGAGTTTCAGTTTGTAAAAACCAATTTTTTACAAGAAGACATGATTGAAGTTGGCGAAGGCGCTTATCCTGTTTTATTTGACAACGATAATGACGGACTACAAGATTTACTCATTGGAAATCTAGGCTATTACTATAATGGCATTAACAAAACACGTTTAACTTTTTATAAAAATGTAGGCACATTAAGTCAACCTTCATACTCGCTTATCACTCGCGATTTTGCTGCCATCTCTACTTTAACATTTTCAATGTACGGTTTAGCGCCGACAGTTGGCGATATTGACGGCGATGGTGATAAGGATATTATTTTGGGTGACACCTATGGTAAAATTCATTGGTTGGAAAATACTGCCGGTCCGGGCAACGTGTGTAATTTCAGTAATTTTAAATTCAATCATTTTGGAATTACAACTCCATCGTCGTACGCCTATCCTCAACTAATTGATGCCGACCGTGACGGAAAACTGGATTTGTTGGTGGGTATGCAAAACGGACGTTTAGCTTATTATCGCAATACGGGAACCGTTAGTTTACCAACTTTCAGTTTAATCACCTCAACTTTTGGAAACGTTAATGTAAGAGGAAATCCTGCCATCTATTTAACTGGCAACTGCACACCTTTTATGTTTGATGAAGGCGGTAACTACAAATTACTTTGCGGTTCCAGTAACGGACGGATTTTTTATTATGATAACATTGATGGAAATCTTGGAGGCAACTTCAATCGTATAGATACCAATGTAAATGTAATTTACGAAGGTATGCAAAGTACCTTGCAGTATGTAGATATCACTAACGACGGAAAACGTGATTTGATTTGCGGTAATTACGCGGGTGGATTAACTTATTTCTCTTCTAAAAATGTTGGTATTGGCATTAACGAAACTTTTCTCGTAGATGCCAACGATGTTATTGTTTATCCAAATCCCGCGAAGGATTTTATCTCCGTGAAAATTAACGGTGCTTTTGAATTTGATGTTATTATAACAGATGTAATCGGTAAAACAATTCTAAGCAAACGTAATAATTTTGAAACCACCCAGGTCAATGTCTCAAGTTTACCATCTGGTGTTTACTTTAGCGAAATAAAAATCAGAAATAAAAATTCGCTGCAAAGCATTTACAAAAAAATAATTATCGACTAGTGAAGTTTCTTAAATTCATAATTCCAATTGTTTTACTTTTTGCTTTCAGCTATTGCCGAAAAGACAAAGGACTTACCAATTATGGTAACTATCCCAATGAAGTAGGAAAAATCATGGTTAACCAATGTGCCACTACCGGATGCCATAACGCAGCAAGTGCGGAAGCTGCGAGCGGATTAAATTTAAGCACATGGAGTGATTTGTTTAAAGGCAGTCGTTCGGGATCGCCTGTTATTCCTTATAGTAGTCGATTCTCTTCACTCTGCTATTTTATTAATTCTTACAATGATTTGGGGCCAGTAAATTTACCAACCATGCCCATCAACGGAGAAAAACTTTCGAGAGAGGAAGTACAAACTATCAAAAACTGGATTGATG
>CAYQDP010000542.1:0-1528 GCA_964416235.1 uncultured Flavobacteriaceae bacterium
ATATTTCCAATGGGCAGCATAACCTTTCTCAGCTAATTCATCCATACGAACCGTACGAATTTGTACTTCTACCCATTTTCCTTCCGGTCCCATTACCGTTGTGTGCAAACTTTCGTAACCATTACTTTTAGGAGTGGAAATCCAATCGCGTAAACGTTCAGGAGATGGGTGATAGAAATCGGTGATAATCGAATATACTTTCCAGCAATCCGATTTTTCTTGTTCAAATGGTGTATCAATTACGATTCGAATGGCGAACAAATCGTAAATCTCTTCGAACTTAACACCCTTTGTTTTTATCTTATTAAAAATCGAATAAATAGATTTCGGCCGACCGAACATTTTAAATTTAAAACCTTGCTCTTGTAAAATCTCTTTGAGAGGTTCGATAAATTTCTGAATGAATTTTTTTCTTTGTGGCTCTGTTTCCGCCAATTTTCCCGCAATTTCACTGTAGGATTCTTCGTCGGTATATTTGAGTGATAAATCTTCTAGCTCAGATTTAATTGCGTTTAATCCTAAACGATGAGCTAACGGAGCATAGAGATACAATGTTTCACTCGCAATTTTCATTTGCTTATCGCGCTTCATATGCTCTAACGTGCGCATGTTATGAAGTCGGTCGGCAATTTTAATCAAGATAACCCTCACATCCTCCGCCATGGTGAGCAAAACCTTACGGAAGTTCTCTGCCTGAATAGATGATGTATTATCAATTACGCCTGAAATTTTTGTTAAGCCATCAATGATTTGCGCAATTTTATTTCCGAATAAGCCACGAACATCTTCAAGTGTCAAATCAGTATCTTCAACAGTATCGTGTAACAAAGCACAAACGATAGCCGTGGCGCCTAATCCAATTTCTTCAGCACAAATATGCGCAACAGCAATAGGATGATAGATATAAGGCTCGCCCGATTTACGGCGCATTTCCTTATGCGATTCAACAGCCACTTCAAAAGCCTTACGAATCATTTCCTTATCACCCTTTTCTAAACGGTGTTTACAGGCTTTGATGAGTGCTTTGTAGCGGTTCAGAATTTCTTTTCGTTCGGCAACAAGATCAATTTGCATAGTGCGGGTACGTATTTGATTTACTAAATTTACAATCAATTATAAAAATACAAAACTGAAAACACTGTTTATACATATTTTCTATTTTTTTCGCTCAGTTTATTACCGCGGATTGTTCAATACTTTAGCTATTGGTAAAAGTGAAAGCCAATATGAAATTGAATTTGGCATTTCAACATCCGGGATTGTAAAATCCGACGATAAAGATAATTTTCACTATCAAGGGGCGGGCTATTTAGCGCTTATCCGCGTGTTTAATGAATTACCATCAGAACTTAAAAATAAAACGTTCATTGATTATGGCAGCGGTAAAGGCCGGGCTCTTTTTTGCGCTGAATTTTGCGGGTTTAATAGGCTCATTGGCGTGGAGCTCGCTGCGGATTTATGTTCCGATGCCCGAAAAAACGCGCTGAATTACCGGAAAAAAAGACCGGAGAGTTCCTTCGAATTTGTT
>CAYQDP010000542.1:1538-2100 GCA_964416235.1 uncultured Flavobacteriaceae bacterium
CAAAATGCCCTTGATTATATTATTCCTGAAGATACGGGCACTTTTTATTTCTTTAATCCTTTTTCTGATGTGATTATGGAAAAAGTAGCCGATAATATCATAAAACACGCTGTAAGCAATAACATATCAGTATATGTGGCATATTTAAATCCTACTTACAAAAAACTTTGGCAAGAGAAAGGTTTTGTAGTTTATAAAACCATTCAAACAAAGCGATACACAGAGGCGGTTATA
This sequence comes from uncultured Flavobacteriaceae bacterium, assembly GCA_964416235.1. Taxonomy (GTDB): domain Bacteria; phylum Bacteroidota; class Bacteroidia; order B-17B0; family Aurantibacillaceae; genus JAHEYG01. Next base: position 1,773 of record CAYQDP010000542.1, read on the forward strand.
TATAAATTCGGTTAATTGGATTAATTGCTTATATTTACTTAATTATTCCTCTTTTAATTCATTTTCTAGTTGAGTAATACTTTACTTAACTATAATAACATACATGCAATTAAAAGCTTCCATCCGATTTACAAATAACGAACAAGCCGAATTTTTCTCCACACTCCGCAAAAGAGTTGATACTTATTTCAGAGACAACAAAATTTCTCCTCACGCCAATGCACAAATGATTATTAAAAGTATCGTGTTGCTATCAGCTTACCTTGTTCCTTATTTTTTCATTTTATTTGTTCCACTCCCTTTTTGGCTATTGGCAACCATGTGGTCG
>CAYQDP010000543.1:0-2095 GCA_964416235.1 uncultured Flavobacteriaceae bacterium
CCACGGGTTCAGGTAAGTCGACCGTTATAAATCTATTAAGCCGTTTTTACGAAATAAATAAAGGTGAGATTTGTTTAGACGGAACAAACATTAAGGATTACAGCTTAGAAGAATTGCGTAAAAATACCGGCGTTGTATTGCAGGATGTCCATTTGTTTAACGATAGCATCGTGAACAACATCACTTTGCATAATGACAGCATTACGCGTGAAGAGGTGATTGAAGCCTCCAAGAAAATCGGCTTACACGATTTTATTTTAACCTTACCGGGCGGCTACGATTATGTGGTAAAGGAAAGAGGAATTACCTTATCCGCAGGACAAAGACAATTAATCGCGTTTATACGTGCGTACGTTTACAATCCGAAAATATTTATTTTGGATGAAGCGACCTCTACTATTGATACGCATACCGAGCAATTGTTGCAATTAGCTTTGGATAAAATAAGCAAGGGAAGAACATCGATCATTATCGCGCACCGTTTAGCCACTATCAAAAATGCCAACAAAATCATGGTGTTTGAGAAAGGTGAAATTGCAGAGCAAGGAACACAACAAGAATTACTTTCAAAAGATGGGCTTTTCAAAAAATTGTATGAGATGCAGTTTGAAGAGATAGTTTAGCTATTTACCTATTCTGGATTTTTCGTCTTCATTACTAATCACTTCACGCATATCTACTTTTACGCTCCCAAACTGATAATTAATTGAGATCTTAATTCGTCTGGTATCGTTAGTGGCTTGAATGTACCAGTCTTGATTCTGAAACTTCACTCTGTTTGCACCATTCATTGTAAAAAAGATATCTTCCAATCCAATCAAAACCGAAAGCTTCTCCTTCAGAAATGTTTGTTTCACTGAAGCGAAAACTCCCCACCGTGGCTGGATATTAAAGACTCCAATCATACCGGGGTATATATATTTAGCATTAAGCTCAAGTCGTGTTGTGTTTTTTATAATGAGTTCATTATTCAGGCTTACTGATGCTCCGTTGCCATACGCAGCGTAATTCTTTTCAAAAATCACTCCCTTATACTCACGGTAAGCAAACCAACCATTTAAAGAAAAATGCCACCACTTAAATAAATCTTTATTAAAGAACAAACTATAGACTAACATTCTTCCATACGTCAAGTTCACAAAATAGGCTGAAACTTCTTTTGTAGAATCGTTTTGTATGGTAACATCAGTTAAGTAATTCTGATGCCAGAAATATTTTAAAGCATGCGAAAAACTACTCTTATACGAATGACTTAACTCAAATGCATTAATTAAATCCGGAATTAAATAAGAATTACCTGTTGAGGACATTAAAAGATTCTGATAGGTTTTGTAAGGATTGAAATTATTATAATTCGGCCTGTTAATTCTTCTGTTATAATTAAAATTTATTTGATTATTCTCGTTCACCGAATATTCCAAATTCACATTTGGAAATAATTTAAAATAATCAGTTCGGTAATTGATTTTACCTGTTATACTGTGAGCATATAACGAAGTATACTCTCCTCTCAACCCACCTTGCAGATTAATTTTGTTTAAACTTTTGCTTAACGCCAAATACCCCGCTTCCGTATTCTCACGGAACTCAAAAACATTCGAATAAACAGTATCTCTAATAAGATCCCCGCTGTTATTGTCCATTCTATCAAGAGTTATTTCACTTTTCATTTTTTGAATCGCAGCCTTTACCCCCGCCTCAAACGTGTAATCTTTTTTTAGTTTTTTAACCAAATCAATTTTACCGGAATAGATGTCAAAATTGAGCTTGTTTTTATTATACATGATTAAGGGTGGTAACACATTAGAAACACCTGCATCTGAAAAATAATTCTCAAGCCGGCCATCATAGAGATCATAATTAGGACTATAATCAAATGACACACGAATATTGGATTGATTGGTGTCTATTAAATGTTCACTATTAATATTAAAATTTAAATAGTACCAAGGGTTGGGCGTCGTTACAATATAATTTAAACGGGAATAACCCAAATTATTATCACTCGCGTAAACAGTTCCGGTATTTTGAGGCATTCCTTTCCCTCCATCACCACTAAATCTTACGCCAATAATATTCCGCTTATTAACTGTCC
>CAYQDP010000544.1:0-2087 GCA_964416235.1 uncultured Flavobacteriaceae bacterium
CAATACTTCCTTTTTACGAGACGAAACGGGTATAGACTCGCCATTATTCAAAAACAAAATACCTCCATCATTTTTATCAAATCGCGTGGCATGGTCCATATTAACCAGATATGAATGGTGAACCCTTAAAAAACCAAGCTCTTGCAACATGTCTTCATACTCACCTATAGGTCTAGACACTAATGGTTTTGTACCGTCACTGCAATGAAACTCTGTATAATTACCATCCGATTTACAATAGAGGATTTCTGATATATTTAAAATAAAAATAGAAGTTGCAGTTTTGAGTGTAATCTTCTTTATTCTTTTTTGTTGGTCGCTAAAATTGGACAACAAAAATTCCAATTGATTTGCTCCTTTTTCCTTTTCTATAATTTGCTGAACTCTTAGTATAGAAGCTTTCAAATCATCTGGATCAACCGGCTTTAACAAATAATCAATAGCTGAAAATTTGAATGCCTTTATTGCATATTCGTTATAAGCAGTAACAAAAATAATTTTGCTTTTTACATCAGTAAGCTTCTTAATCAAATCAAATCCGCTTCCATCCTTCATTTTAATATCCAATAAAATCAAATCTGGTCGAGTGTTGTTTATAACATCAATACCTTTCTCCACTCCTTCTGCTTCTGCAATCACTTTAACACTAGGACAATAATCTGCAAGCATTTGTATTAATGCTTGCCTAGCCTTTCGTTCATCGTCAATTATAACAACATTCATTTAACAAACTTACACATTTAAACCTTATTTAATAATCAGTACAATTACAAGAAACAAAATGACACTAATCACTTTTAACGTGACCAATGCAGTTTAAACTCGGATTTTAAGTACAACTTTAACCCCTTTGTTAATTTGCCCGGGATTAGCCTCAGTAATTTCAAAATACGAATGCTTGACTTTACCTTTATTAAATAATGCTAATCGCTCTTGAGTAATGGAAGTAGCTAATGAAAGATGTTCCTTGTTTTTGGTATCAGTTTTATAACCTAATCCATTATCACATATTTCAATACATAGAAAATCATTTTCAAGGTAAAATTTAATTGAAAGCAATGGCGATTCGATACCGTTTAAACCATGCTCTATGGCATTTTCAATAAATGGTTGCGATAACATTGGCGGTAAAGCAATTGCAGTTAAATCTAAATCATCACTTACCTCTATCTCATACTTGAAATCATTTTCAAATCTTAATTTCTGCAGTTCTATATAATTCTTCAAAAAGCTAATTTCTTTTTCCAATGATATTAATTCAAAACGCGAACCTTCAAGAATAGACCGTATTAGTTTTGAAAATGTTGCTAAATATTTACCAGCACTTTTTGAATCACCTCCCAATACAATGCTGTGTATTGAATTGAGGGAATTAAAAATAAAGTGGGGATTCATTTGTGATCTCAATAACTTTTGCTCTAACAATATTGTTCTTTGTTCATTTTTTAATTTATTTTGATTCAATATTAAGGCAACAACAACAATTCCAATAAAAATGAACACAATCAAGCCTGCAAGTATGTAGCGATTTCTGCCTAACTCAAATTCCGCCAACATTTTCTCTTCTTTAGCAATTGCATCTTTAACCTTTTGGGTTTCTTTAAGTTCAATTTCCCGTTTTTCATATTGCAACTGATACGTTCTCTTATACAACAAGCGTTGATTCTCCATTATATTTAACGAATCACTTATGCGTGTTGCAATATTACTCATCTTATAAGCAGATTGCCAATTCTTTTCTAAAGCGTAAACCTCCTTAAGAATACTCGCTGCATCAGATTGTCCCTTTGGAAAAGACATCTTTTCAGACAGATAATATCCTGTTAAAGCTAATTGCTTTGCAATACTTGTTTGATGTTGCTTATATTTTATTTGTGCAATTAGAATCAAATATTGACTTTCAAATAATCTATTCTGTTGTTCCCTTGATAATTTTAATCCAATTGACGCGACTTCCTCTGCATTAACCAAATCATTTTTCAACAAATATAACTCTGTAAGATTGTTGAGTATAATATTAAGCGATAAACTATTATTTGTTTCTTCTGCTAAATTTTTTGCCTTTGTAAACTGCAATTATAAATGCA
>CAYQDP010000545.1:0-2084 GCA_964416235.1 uncultured Flavobacteriaceae bacterium
TATACAAATGAATTTCTGTAGAGCTGGCTGTTGTGTTTGTTTGAAGAGTTATTTGGCCAGAAGTAGGGTTTGGACTTACAAATAATTGTTCTTGAATTGTCATTGGCTCATTAACGGATAAAAGTGATGCGGGTTTAACATTTAAATAAATCAATGCATTATTTCCACTCATTTTAAAAATATTGGTATTCACACAGGTACTTGAGGTGAGTGGGCCGCTCAAACAATTAACGGTTACGGTTAAACAGATATTATAAAATCCCGCAGCTGAGTAAGTGTGCGCAGGATATAAACCAAAACTTGTATTTCCATCACCCCAATTCCACATAGCGCTAACAGTATTTGGATTATAATTTGCGTAAGCATTCCACGTAAAGGCCATAGAGCTGTCTTTACTTACAGTAAAGTTCGATACAGCGAGGCACGGAATGGAGTTGACTAGAACGGTTGTTGTATATGCGCTTTGGCAGAAGAATGAAATAGAATCTGACGCTATCAAACTTACAGTGTAAGTACCGTTAGCGGTATAGGTGTGACTTGGGTTCATGAGTGTTGAAAAAACTCCATCACCGAAGTTCCATAAATAATTTGTGGTAGCAGTTGTACCTGTTGTTGTATTATTGAATGTGACAAGCCCGTTTGAACCGGTAGAATAGGTGAAGTTTGAATTCACATTACAAGGCGCAACACTAACAGCAATTACCTTGCTCGTTGTATAAGTACAAATAGAAAACGGATCTGTGACGCTTAATGTTACGGTATAATTACCGGAAGCCATGTAAGTGTGCGAAACTGAACTTAAGCCAGTACCATTTGAAAAATTACCATCGCCATAATTCCAATTGTAAGTTGTGTTCGGATCAACAGAAGGTCCAGTTGGAGTTGAAAATCCGTAAACACCACCTGCTACCGGTGATGAATTAATAGCAATAGAACCGGTACATGGAGCGGTGGTAACAGTTAACGTAATTGCAACACTACTATAACACATAAATAAAGAGTCCTGTATGGTTAATGTGGCAGTAAATGCTCCATTATTTACATATGTGTGATTAACCGTACTTGGAGCAAAGCCAACGGTTTGTCCGCCATCACCAAAAAACCATCCATACGTTGTTAAGCTATTTGTTCCTGTTGAAGTACTGCTAAAAGTTACATTACCATTTGCTCCAACTGTATAATTAAATGAAGCATTACATTGCGAATTCAATCGAATGGATAAGCCAATAAATAGAATTAAAAGAAAGTAAATTTTTTTCATGGTTGATATTTATGGAGACTAATTTATTTTATTTATTCATTTAAAAATCATTATTCATTCTGAGGATAGCTTTGGCTTTATAAGTGGTCGTTTTTTTAATGTCGTTTACTTATACGCCACTGCTACAACAGCTTTGGCTTTTTCGATTGTTAATGAGCCTGTTGCGCTAAAAACTTTACAGCTAAACTCAACTGTTAATTTTTTTGTTTTTTGTCCGTTACCATTATCATCGTAATTCTCAACACCTAAAATTTTGAAATAACTATTCGCTGGTTGTCCGAAATCATCCGAAGTGTAAACATTACCCGCTGAATCAGTATATTTAATGGTAATGTTAGAATACCCTTTAGGGTTTTGAATGGGCGCAACTCCAACTATGAAATAATTGGTTGTGCAATCCAAACCATTCGGAGTTAAATAATTTAAGTTAGCGAAAGCGGTGTCATTAACGGCGTCAATCACACGTAAACTCACCGGATATCGTCCTTGTAAAGCATAACTATGTGATGGGATAGCCATATTGGATGTATTACCATCACCGAAATTCCATAAGAAATTATAGGGCGGCACACCTAAAGTAGAATGCGTAAATGTTGCTGTAAGAGTAGAAGTAGAGCTGGCTGTAATGGAAGTGCGGCAATCGGCACCTGTATTACCAAAACTTTGCATGTTGCAAACTGAGTTAGTACATCCCGCCGTATCCTGAACACTTAAACAAACATTGTATTGCCCTGTTCGGAAAACATGGGATGTGTTAGGCATAGTAGAAGTAGCGCCATCGCCAAAGTTCCATAAGTAATTGGTAGAATACTTATTGAAGAGC
>CAYQDP010000546.1:0-2077 GCA_964416235.1 uncultured Flavobacteriaceae bacterium
TAAATATAAGCATGCTTAATTAACATATCATTGTCACCAAAGCGTGTATCAATCATGTAAATATCCGACAAGCCACGCGTGTCTTCTTTTACCGACGAATAATACCCATGTTTACCATCGCCGCTTAAAACAAAGAAACGGTCGTTATTAACCGAGTTAATCGGATACCCCAGATTTTCAGGAATGGCAAATTCATTTGTTTCTGTATTCAATACGGTTTTAAAGATATCATACTCACCAATTGTATTGTGACCATCAGAACTAAAATAAAGCGTAACACCATCGGGATGTAAAAACGGATCGTCTTCATTCGCTGAAGTATTAATCGTTGCACCTAAATTATAGGGTAAACTCCATTTTCCGTTTGGCAACTTCTTAGTACGATAAATATCTTTTCCGCCGAATCCACCCGGTCGGTTACTACTAAAATAAATTTCACTTGTATCAGTACTAAAACACGCACTTGTTTCAATAAACTGTGAGTTTATTTCCTTGCCATATTTCTGAAGCGGTCCCCAAACTCCCTCTGACAACATTGCGGTAACATACAAATCACCTGTAATCATATCAGGCGCTGTACGGTAAACAATCATGTGCTGTCCATCCGGATTTAAGGCTACACATGCATCATGCGTATCTGAATTAATTGGCGGTCCAACATTTTGCGGCGTTTGCCATTTACCATCTTTCAGTTTACTTACATAAACATCCTCATGATAATTTCCGTATACATCCTTTTTATTATTTGAACTTCCCTCTCTTCTCGACGTAAAATACAACGTGCTTTCGTCAACAGTAATTAAGGGGACATAATCAGGATAAGGTGAGTTTATTACATCTCCAAGGTTTGTAATTAGAGAACGATGAGGATTAGCAGTAGCCTTCTTTGCGTTTAGACAAATATCAATCATCCGATTTGTTTCGTCATTTCCGATCTTTCTTTTTTTCTCTTCAATGGCTTTATACTTATTAAAGTAATTAATTGCGTTATCGAAATTTTTGAGCTGATGGCTTACTTTCCCCATATAAAACATAGCTTCAGGAATCTTTGAGTTTTGCACTACTTCCAAAAAATCCATGACAGAATCAACGGGGTGACCTTGTTTAAATTTACATATCAATGCATTTAACGATGCTGTTTCGTTTTTCTTATCGTATCCCAAGATTCGCTTGTACTCGATATAAGCATTCAGATAATCTTCATTTTCAAATAACACCAACGCGTTTTTCAATTCCGCATTAATCAATTTTGCATTGCTTTGTCCGTATGTTCGGCAAAACAAAATCACAATAATAAATATGTAAATTAACTTTCTCACTATCTCAATAACATTACATCGCCTGTTTTCTCAATTATTTTTCCATCAATTGTAATCGCATTCACTTTCCAAACATAAACATCCGGTGAACATAGTTTGCTTTTGTAATATCCATCCCAACCTACATTAGTATCTGTAGTCTCGAATAACAACTCACCCCAACGGGAATAAATTCTAAATTGATACCTGTTTTTATCCACCCCTCTAACAAAAGGATAAAAAACATCATTACTTAAATCCTTGGGATCGTAAACTCCATTTACAGATGCAGACGAGCCGGGAGTAAATGCATTTGGAACCTGCACTGTACTTTCATCGATTACATAAATATCACCAAGTGCGAATGTATCTTTACAACCCTTATTACTTGTCACAATTAAAGTTACTGTGTAATCGTCTGCAACTGAATATTGATGTGAAGGATTCTGATCAGTAGACGTATTGCCATCACCAAATTGCCAATTACTGCTAACATAACCTGACGATTGATTCGTAAAGTTAACCATCGCTCCATTTGTAAATACAGTAGTTGGATCTGCCACAAAAGAAGCCACGGGTTTTGGGAATACTTTTATACTACGTGTGCTTGTATCGGCGCAACCATAAGCATCACGCGCAATTAATTGAACCGTATATAAAGTGTTTGTACTTGCTGAGTTTACAAAAACATGAGAAGGATTTTGAATGGAGGAGTTGCTGCCATCTCCAAAATTCCAATTATAATTACTTGCGATGGCGGTATTAAAATTAACTGACAA
>CAYQDP010000547.1:0-2073 GCA_964416235.1 uncultured Flavobacteriaceae bacterium
TATTTGGTAATTCAGTAATGAAGTTTTCATTGCTATCAGCACTCACCATTGCCTCCGGAATAGAGTTCTGAATAACATTAACGCCTTTAGAAGGCACATGAACGGTTAATAAACCGGCACCGCTTCTTAAGCAGGCTTTGGCAGCAATTACTGCCGCGCCCATCTTACCGTAAGTTCCACATAGCAATAAAGCGTGACCAAAACTTCCCTTGTGTGAAAATTTATTGCGGTATTTTAAAATAGGCTGTAAATCTGATTTGGTAATAAAATAGAATGGCGTATTCTCTTTCGAAATAAATGTTTTGCTTAATTCAATGTCCAGTATTTCGAAGTCGGGAACAAAATACTTGTTTTGCGCCATTAAAAAGGAGAGTTTCGGAAATTGAAAACTTAAAGTGATGGAGGAGCGAACAATTGTATCTTCTTTTTCATTTGCCTTATCAGCATAGAGTCCGCTTGGTATATCAATACTAATGTTTTTTAATCCGATGGTATTAATGAAATTAACCACACTGTCGCAGATTCCTGTAATAGGTTTATTTAATCCTGTACCAAACAAAGCATCAATTACAACTGTGTTTTTATTTAATGGAATAGTATTGAGTTGATCTTCATGATCGATAATGGTAATTACCTCCGGTTTTAAAATGGTTAAACGCTCTAAATTAGTGGCACAATCTTCGCTATATTTTTCTTGATGATTTACAATGTACACGTTACAAACATAACCGCGAACAATTAAATGACGGGCAATTGCTAAACCATCGCCGCCATTGTTGCCTTTTCCGCAAAAAATAGCGAATTCATCATCTACCGATGATTTTTTGACGATATATTTAATGCATGCCAACGCCGCACGTTCCATTAAATCAATGGAAGATACGGGTTCGTTTTCTATTGTGAATTTGTCACAGGCTTTTATTTGTTGTGCGCTAAAAATTTTCATGTTAATGACAATTACAATCCGGTCCGCAGTCTTTCTTCTTTTTAGGCCATATTAATTTGAACACAATAAAAAGTGCAGCGATCCCTACTAATATGTAAACTATTATTTCCTGCATTTAATTTATTATCGGTAAAATAATACTTGAGGTATTTTGTTTCTGATGATAAATTTTAATATCCGATTTTACAAAGTCTTTTTCATCACAATGATAAATGTCCAAAAACTGTTGTGGATTTCTATCAGCTAACGGAAACCAGGTACTCTGAATTTGAATCATGAGTTTGTGTCCTTTTTTGAACGTGTGAGCAACATCAGGTAGGTCAAATTTTACTTTGGTGATTTCACCGGGTTTAAATGCTTCCGGTTTTTCAAAACTGTTTCTGAATTTCCCACGCATAATTTCGCCTCTCACCAACATTTGATAACCTCCCATTAAATAATTGTTTTTGACGCCATCACAACAATACGCTGTGTCATATTCAAATTTATCAGGGAATACATCAATCACTTTCACAACAAAATCTGCATCCGTTGTACTTAGCGAAACAAATAAATCCGCTGTAACTGTTCCTCCTAAAGTTAAATCTTCATTCAGTGTTTCCGTTTCAAACACTAAAACATCAGGTCTTTGAGCGGCGAAACGCTGGTCGTCGGTCATGTATTCTCTTGTTCTGTGAGCGTGTGGTTCACTGGTATACGGGACAGGTTTGTTTGGGTCGCTGGTATAATATGAAAAGGAGTTTTCTGTAGTCGGTGCATTGAAGCTTAGTTTGTTTTTTTCGCTTAAATAAATGCTGGTGTTGTTTAAATTCTTTGGCGGCCATTGCTCAAAAAACTTCCATTCATTACTGCCTGTAAAAAATACACTGGCTTCCGCAATTTTTGCAGCATCGCCTTTTCCTCTTAGGTAATACTCAAAAAAAGGAATTTCTATTTTTTGTTGATAGTATTCTGAAGTATGCGATCCAAATCTCACATTACCTAAATAACTCCCTGTTCCTCTTCCCCAGCCACCATGGAACCAAGGACCCATCACGATTTTATTATTTGTGTTTTTGCTTTGTTGTTCGATGGCTTTATATAAATTCCAGGCACCATAGCAATCTTCAGCATCAAATGTTCCGCCA
>CAYQDP010000548.1:0-2057 GCA_964416235.1 uncultured Flavobacteriaceae bacterium
AAGACGGTGAACTTGTAGTTGATATTGAGTATGATTCAGATGAAAGGGACGATGTAATGAACCTTATTGAATTACTTGATGATTACTACGAAGAAGTGGAAGTTGAGGACGAGGAGTAAGATGGGTTATTAACTTAGGTGCCGAAAGGCTTGTATTATCAGGCTTTTCGGCGTTAATAAAAAGGACTATAAAATGTGGAAGATAGTATGTAATTTAGAGTCAAAAGCCGGTAAAAACGGGCTTTTTATTGGGTTCTTTGACAAGCTGGGAAACAAAAACGTACTTAGAAAGGTGAGCCATGATTAAGCGGGTGAATGAGTTGAGCATTGAAAGAGCCAAGGCTCTTTTGGGCAAAGATTTCTCTGAAGAGAGATTGAAAAAAGTAGTGGAACGGATCAAAGCATTTTGCAAAGTCGCTTATCAGTTGTATTCAAAAACAAATGCAACTGAAAAAACAAACGACAATGTAAGAGAGTTATATTCCGAACCACCGGATGAATTCACTAACGCTGCTTAAAACAAATTATCATGGAAACAAATCACTTATTTAAAATTTTCGGAAAAGGCAAAAAGCAATTCCGAACAGAATCAAACGACTGTGTAGTTTACACTCGTGTATCAAGTGCAAAGCAAATGGATGGCCTTAGTTTGGAAGTTCAAATGAAAGGCGCAAATGAGTATGTCGAAAAACACAAATTAATTGTAAGAGAATATTTCGGTGGAACTTATGAAAGTGCTGCAAAAGATGAGCGCAAGGAATTTCAACGAATGATAGCGTACCTGAAGAAAACCAAGTACAAAATCTCAAAAATTCTCGTTTACAGTCTTGAACGTTTTTCACGGAACGAAAATTCCATTTGGTTAAGCTCTCAATTGCGCAAGTTGGGAACAGAGGTCGTTTCAGTTACGCAACCAATAGATACAACTAACCCTGCTGGGATCATGCAACAAAAAATGCTTTTTATTTTCGGCGAATTTGACAATCAATTGAGACGTCAGAAAAGCATGGCCGGAGTAAAGGAACATTTATTGCAAGGTGAATGGGTAACTGCTCCGCCCGTTGGTTATGATACAGTGAGGCACAATAAGGAACGTAAAATTGTAATAAACGAAACAGGCTTAATTATTAAAAAAATGTTCTATTGGAAAGCCAAAGAACGAATGCCTAATATTGAAATACAAGAACGTCTTAAAAGCTACGGACTGAATTATTGCCTTCGCAGAATTGGAGAAATACTCACAAACCCCTTCTATTGTGGTAAGATGGTGCATAAAGCATTAGAAGGCGAAGTGGTAGATGGTAAGCATGAGAAAATAGTTTCAGAAGCTATTTTTTTAGAAGCTAACAACATCATGGCTGAAAAGAAACTCGGCCTACAAACCAAAAAGGAACGCCCTGAGATCGCTTTAAAGAGGTTTATGAGGTGTGCTGCCTGTAACCAACCAATGAGAGGCTACATCGCAAACGGATGGAACGTGCCTTATTATAAATGCAACACGCCGGGCTGTAAGTGCAATCGCAATGCAAACGAAGTGAATAACAAGTTTGCGAAAATGTTAGAGGGATACAGAATTGATAAAGCATTTCTCCCTTTAATTAAAGAGCAGTTGTATTTAACCTTTCAGGATCACAACGCAGGACTTAAGGAAAACGAGGAAATGATTAGCCGTCAATTGACGGATATCCGTCAAAAACTCGAAAGACTGGAGGAGCGGTTTATACTGGAAGAATTGACGAGGGAGCTTTACAATAAGTATAAAGCCAAGTTCGAGAAGGAAACCGAAGAATTAGAGGCACAAAGGGCAAATAATAAAATAGAGATGTCGAAGTTGGAAGACTTCATTTCTGTAAGCCTTGAGTTCGCCTGTAACCTTCGTGAAATGTGGGCTTGTGGCGATTATGCTCAACGCCAAGAACTGCAAAATGCCCTCTTTGAGACTGGAATTGTGTATGACCGACAAAAAGACGAATGTCGAAGTACAGAAGACAACGAATTTTTAACTGAAATCGCCGAATTATCAGGCGATTTCAGTAACTTTCCCACCGCAAATAATAA
>CAYQDP010000549.1:0-2038 GCA_964416235.1 uncultured Flavobacteriaceae bacterium
CCCACACTAATTCGATTGCAGCAGTATTTGCGGTAATTTCCGCTAAATTGATAGCGAATGTCTCAACCTTCTCCGTTAAAGCACTTGGCTTCACGGTAATTTTTAAAACCTCATTTTCTTTTTTGTAATTCGCCACATCACCACCTAAGGTTAAATCTTTATAGAACATTAAATCCCAGCTGTCTTTGTTAGGAACAGAATATAACGCGTAAGTTCCGGCTTTTAAATCCATACCTTCTACTTTTACATCTTCGCCAAATGTAATTTTTGTAGATGAATTAGCACCTGTGCGCCATACTTTTCCGAAAGGCACTACATCACCGTAAACCACACGACCTTTCGCACTCGGACGAGAATACTCAATCGTAATATCCGATAATGCAAAAGCTTGCTTTAATGTTTGTAAAGGACTTGGAGCCGGTGTTTTTAATTGCGCGTTAACTGATGTTGTAGTCATTACCGCGATGGCCATTGCTCCTGTTAATGTTTTTAATTTGTTGAATAGCATAATTTATTTTTTAGGTTTTGTTTATAACAATTAAATGAATTGATTGTTTTCAAAGATAGAAAATTAGTGCTAAATAAATCAAATGTTAAAATTAAGCTAAACGCAGATGGCGTTGCTCATACATTTTTACTTTACCGTCTTCCAACAACTTATTGAGTACCATTACCCACACTTCATCATTGTATTTCGTTAATTTTTCTTTGAGCTGATCGATGTGCAAGGCTTGAACAGAAAGGTGTAACATAATTTCAGCTTCAATAGCTTTGGATGGAGGATTTTTCTTTTGCGTTAAACATACATCACAATAACCGCAAGCATCTCCGCTAAGCTCATTAAAATAATTAAGTAAAAAAGTTTGTCGACAAATTTCTTTTTGATTAGCGTACTCAATTACTTTATTCATTTTCTCACGGAAACGCTCTTTTAAAAACGCGTAATGACTTAAATTAAATTCCACATGCTTAGCATTAATTCGATTTTGCAGAAAAATTAATTTTGGTAATTCACTTTGCTTGATGTAGGAGAGTATTTCCTGAGTATGCAAAAATTCTAATTGCTCTGTAACAAACTGAACTGTATTCTTTATTCGATAAGCAATGTCCTTTTCATTGATGTAAGTGTATTGTTCCAGAATTCCTCCATAACCACGCATCAGTGCTTTTAGAAGTGGCTCATACTTTGGGAATTTAATTTGATAATTGTACAAATCTTCCTTGCCTGCCGTGATGTGCACTTTTCCCGGTTCGTAACCCGCGTCAATTAACGAAACATAATTTTCCTTCTCTAAAAATTTCAGGCTGTTATATAAAGTAACTGCATTTAAATTGTAGAGTTTACAAATTTCATCCAGATTAAAATCAACACTCAATCCGGAACCTGTTCCTACCGCAATCTGATAATAATTACAAACGGCGTTGTAACAATTACGAATCATTTCCTGCTCCGGAAAAGACAATTCCATGTGTTCTTTTAATTGTTCCTTATCGCGCTTCGTGTACAACAATACGGCATAGGCCGTTTTTCCGTCACGTCCACCTCTTCCTGCTTCCTGAAAATAAGATTCCAAACTGTCGGTTAAATCTAAGTTCACCACAAAACGCACATCCGGTTTATCAATTCCCATTCCGAATGCATTCGTAGCTACCATCACCTGAAATTTATTATTAATCCAGGCTTCCTGCTTTTCGGAGCGAACCGAATTTTTAATTCCCGCGTGATAGAAATCTGCTTTAACATTAAATTTATTTAATACGGCTGCAATTTGCTCTGTACGTTTTCTGTTTTTTACATAAACAATGCCACTGCCACCCACATTATGTATAATTTTTAAGAGGCGCTCTGTTTTATTTTCTTCCAACTGAACAATGTAGCGCAAATTAGGACGAGCAAACGACTGACGAAACACTTTTGCATGCGGAATCTCTAGCTTCTGCAAAATATCTTCCTGCACTTCTTTCGTAGCACTCGCTGTTACCGCAATGATATTTATATCCCTGAAATAATCTTTTACCTTGGCAATCTGTTCCGCTG
>CAYQDP010000550.1:0-2035 GCA_964416235.1 uncultured Flavobacteriaceae bacterium
TAATAAGAGAAAAAAATAGCGGCACCATAAACACAGTTAATACTTCATCTGCTTCTTCAGACTCTATTTTATTAGATATAAAAAGTGAATTGACTCAAATCAAGCAAATACTGGCTTCAAAAAACTCATAATTCATCATTCATAATTACACACCATGTTCTTAATATTTGACACAGAAACAACAGGTTTACCAAAAAACTATAATGCGCCGCTTAGTGATTCAGATAACTGGCCACGAATGGTGCAAATAGCTTGGCAGTTACACGATGATAAAGGGAATTTATTAAATCACTCTTCCATTATCATTAAGCCGGAAGGTTATACTATTCCGTTTAATGCAGAACAAGTTCATGGAATTTCGACAGCACGTGCTAATGCAGAAGGACAAGATTTAAAAACTGTACTAGAGCAATTTACTGAAGTGGTTAATCAGTGTAGTTATTTGTGCGGCCATAACATTGAGTTTGATATCAATATTATTGGCGCTGAGTTTTTACGTAAGGGATTAACTAATGTTTTTGAAGGAAAGCCAAGCATTGATACAAAAAACGATGAAACGACTGAGTTTTGTGCAATTCCCGGTGGTAAAGGCGGTAAATTTAAATGGCCAACGTTAACCGAATTATATTCAAAATTATTTAACGACAGTTTTGCAGAGGCTCACAATGCAGCATTCGACGTTCAGGCAACCGCTAAAGCATTTTTTGAAATCATAAAACGTGGCATCATAAAAGTAAAAGGTGTTACGGATGCGTCATCAATCAACTATGTTTCGCCTGACTTGTCGGATTTATTAGCGAATGAATTAAAGTTAAAGGCGCAAAAAAATAAAGTTGATGAAAAAACTACAACTTTAGATTCAATCGGTACAGAGGTCAAAGTTTCTAATTTCACGCATCTTCATAACCATTCTCAGTTTTCGGTTTTGCAAAGCACAAGTGATGTTGGAGATTTAGTAAAGAAAGCCGCTGAATATAACATGCCTGCGATTGCGTTAACCGATCATGGCAATATGTACGGTGCCTTTATGTTTTGGCAGGCCGTTGATAAACAAAATAAAGGAATTAAATCTCACAACGAAGCGATTGATAAGGGCGAAAAACAAGGTGAGAAAAAGAAAGAAATCAAATGTATTATTGGTTGTGAATTGTATGTGACAAAAAATCACACCGACAAAAGTAAACAAGACAATGGTTTTGCTATACCTTTCTTAGCGAAAAACAAACACGGCTACGAAAACCTTTCTAAACTTAGTTCTATTGGGTTTGTTCACGGATTTTACTACGTACCTCGGATAGATAAGGATATTTTAGTTCAACATAAGGAAGGTTTAATTGTGACTACCGGTGGTTTGATGGGTGAAGTTCCTTCATTGATATTAAATGTTGGTGAATCACAAGCCGAAGAAGCTTTTCTTTGGTATAAAGAAATGTTCGGTGATGATTTTTATGTGGAATTAAACCGTCATAATTTGCCAGATGAAAATCACGTGAATGAAGTTCTACTTCAATTTGCTAAGAAACATAACGTAAAGTGCATAGCGGCAAACAACAATTATTACCTGGACAAAAAAGGTTCGGAGGCTCACGATATTTTATTGTGCGTAAAAGACGGCGAATTAAAAGAAACTCCGGTTGGTCGCGGACGAGGATTCCGATTTGGAATGCCTAACAATGAATTTTATTTTAAGTCTCCAAAAGAAATGTCTGACCTCTTTAAGGATTTACCGGAAGCGCTTGAAAACACGCAAGAAATTGTAGATAAAATTGAATCCTTTAAATTAGGACGCGATGTACTCCTGCCAAAGTTTCCATTACCTAAAGAGTTTGAAGATCCACGTGATTCAGACCCCAATGATGAAGGAAAAGGTAAACGAGGTGAAAATGCTTATCTGCGTCATTTAACGTATGAGGGTGCGAAAAAACGTTATCCTGATTTAACATCTGAGATTAAAGAACGTTTGGATTTTGAATTGGCAACTATGGAACGTATGGGTTTCCCGGGTTACTTCTTAATCGTATCCGATTTTACCACC
>CAYQDP010000551.1:0-2025 GCA_964416235.1 uncultured Flavobacteriaceae bacterium
CAGACCGCTTTCTAACTTAAAATCACTGGTCTTTCCCTACCCCAAAAACCGCATTCGCCTTGTTGATTTCTAGGGATAAATATTAAAATCAATTTTAAGAGTTTTTATAGGTTTAATTTAACTTTGTGCTTCTTGTTTTTTACTCTTAATACGATAATAAAATGATTCATTTCTTTGGCAACACCAGCAATACAGTTTACGCGGTACAAACAACACAAGATCTTACTAAAGCCGACATCCAAAAATTGAACTGGCTATTTGGTAATGCTTCTAAAATCGAAAAAACTGTTTTAACAGAAACGTTTGTTGGTCCACGCGCCACTATGATTACGCCTTGGAGCACCAATGCCGTTGAAATAACTCAAAACATGGGCATCATCGGAATTATTCGTATTGAAGAGTTTCAGAAAGTTAATTCTGCTTTTTCAGACTTTGATCCGATGTTGTTTCAAAAATATAAAGAACTTACTCAGGATATTTTCACAATTAACATTAAACCGGAACCTATTCTTGAAATCGCTGATATTGAATCCTACAATAAAAAAGAAGGATTAGCGCTTAGTGCGGAAGAAGTGGAATATCTCAATAAACTTTCGGTAAAAATCGGTAGAAAATTAACCGATTCGGAAATATTTGCCTTCTCACAAGCTAACTCTGAACACTGTCGCCATAAAATTTTCAATGGTACTTTTGTGATCGATGGAGAAGAAAAACCTACATCACTTTTCAAACTAATTAAAAAAACTTCCGAAACTAATCCTAATGAAATTGTTTCGGCCTATAAAGATAATGTTGCTTTCATTAAAGGCCCGAAAGTAACTCAGTTTTCTCCAAAAACAGCCGACAAACCAGATTTTTATGAGGAAAAAGAATTTGATTCGGTTATTTCATTAAAAGCCGAAACGCATAATTTCCCAACTACCGTAGAACCATTTAACGGTGCCGCAACAGGTTCAGGAGGAGAAATCCGCGATCGATTAGCCGGAGGGCAGGGCTCCTTACCGTTAGCCGGAACCGCTGTTTACATGACATCTTACTCACGACTGGAAAACAATCGTGATTGGGAAAAAGGCATGCAAGAGCGTAAATGGTTGTATCAAACTCCAATGGATATTTTAATCAAAGCATCCAATGGTGCTTCAGATTTCGGAAACAAATTCGGACAACCCTTAATTGCAGGTTCTGTTTTAACTTTTGAACACGAACACACCGATAAAATCAAAAACACAAAACGAAAATTAGGTTTTGATAAAGTGATTATGTTAGCCGGTGGAATTGGTTACGGAAAAGTAAATCAAGCATTAAAATTAAAACCAAAAGCCGGCGATAAAATTGTTATTCTTGGAGGAGAAAACTATCGAATTGGAATGGGTGGTGCCGCAGTATCTTCAGCCGACACAGGAGCCTTTGGTTCAGGCATTGAATTAAATGCTATTCAACGTTCTAATCCCGAAATGCAAAAACGCGCCGCTAATGCCATTCGCGGTTTAGTAGAAAGTGATAACAATCCAATTATCTCTATTCACGATCACGGTGCTGGAGGACATTTAAATTGTTTGTCGGAATTAGTGGAAGCAACCGGCGGATTAATTGATTTAGATAAACTTCCTGTTGGTGATCCAACCTTATCCGCAAAAGAGATTATCGGAAACGAATCGCAGGAAAGAATGGGATTAGTGATTGGCGAAAAAGATATCGAAACACTAAAACGCATTGCTGAACGCGAACGTTCTCCAATGTATCAGGTGGGAGATGTTACAAACGACCATCGCTTTACTTTCGTTTCCAAAACAACAGGATTAAAACCGATGGATTATGATTTGGCTGACTTCTTTGGAAGTTCACCAAAAACCATCATGAATGATAAAACAACTAAGTACGATTACTCAAGTTTAAATTATAATGCATCAAAAATTTCTGAATATCTAAATCAAGTTTTACAATTAGAAGCTGTAGCTTGCAAAGATTGGTTAACCAACAAAGTTGACCGTTGTGTTGGCGGAAGAGTAGCTAAACAACAATGCG
>CAYQDP010000552.1:0-2022 GCA_964416235.1 uncultured Flavobacteriaceae bacterium
AAATAATTTTGACCTTAGTTATCATTAGTACATTAATCACTTCCTGTAAAAAGAAAGAAGACAATGCTCCGGCACCATCATCCACTACTACAGGAAGTACACCTACGCCTTCTGTCGAAAAGTTCGGCGCTTTATTTTCCAATCAATTAGTTCATAGCATTTTTGGAGCTACTACTTTTACATTGAGTTATGGACAAAATTACGCATTGGCTTCTTCCTCTAACTTTGATAATTTTAATATGCCTTTGGGAACTTTTTTAAGTATGGGCAATGTTTCTTCAAATGGCGTTACCTTCAAAAACTTTTTTGGTTATTACCTAGACAGTACTAATGCTGCACAAGCTTCGCCTTTTGTATGGCAAATTACAGGTGGTGCGGTCGCAGCTTTTACCTATACAAATTCAGCAGGTTTTTCTACTTACTCTAATTACACGTCATGGCCTGATACATTGAGCAAGAGCGCAGGCTTTTCCATTCCTTTGAGCGGCATCACTAATGCTGCAGAAGCACAAATTTATATTTCAAGTGTTGGAAGCACTACACCTGCACTTACAGCTTCGGTTGTATTGGGAAGTGGTGGTTCTTTCAATGTAAGTTCATCTTCGTTAAGCTCTGTATCAACTTCAACAAGTGCCTCCATTCAAATTGATTTATATAGAAACAACGTACAAACCATTAATGGTGTTAAAATGAATTTCAGGAATGTAACCAGCTATGTAAAAACTGTACCTGTTAAAAATTAAACGGTGTAAAAGATTTCAACGATTCATTAAAATAAAAATTTCGTATTTCTACGAACTATCAACCAACTAAGCCGCTTTCAAATGGCTTAGTCGTGCATTTTTTAATTTATCAGCGGCGTAATCCAATGTAATGATAAAAGATTTTGGCGCTTTTTCGTTACTTGGCAAATCGTACATTAAATCGAGCATAATGGCTTCGCAAATACCACGTAAACCGCGGGCGCCTAATTTAAACTCGGTTGCCTTATCTACAATTAAATCCAATACCTCATCTTCAAACTCGAGTTTAATGCCTTCCATTTTAAACAAATGCTTGTATTGTTTAATTAGCGCATTCTTTGGCTCGGTTAAAATTCTGCGTAAAGCTGATTTATCCAATGGCTGCAGATAAGTTAAAATCGGTAAACGTCCGATAAGCTCCGGAATTAATCCGAATGATTTTAAATCCTGAGGAGAAATATATTGCAATAAATTACTTCTGTCTACTTCCTCTGAAGAAACGGAAGCTGAATAACCAACGGCTTGTGTGTTTAAACGACTGGCAATCTTTTTCTCAATGCCGTCAAAAGCGCCACCGCAAATAAATAAAATATTCTTGGTGTTCACCTGAATCATTTTTGCATCCGGATGTTTTCTTCCGCCTTGAGGCGGAACATTTACGGATGAGCCTTCCAATAATTTCAACATAGCTTGCTGCACACCTTCACCGCTCACATCACGGGTAATACTCGGATTATCACTCTTACGTGCAATCTTATCAATCTCATCAATGAATACAATACCTCTCTCGGCTGCAGCTGTATCGTAATCGGCAGCCTGCAACAAACGGGTTAAAATACTTTCCACATCTTCACCCACATATCCCGCTTCGGTTAATACCGTTGCATCCGCAATACAAAAAGGAACATTCAATAATTTAGCAATGCTTCGCGCCAATAAAGTTTTTCCGGTTCCGGTTTCTCCAACCAAAATCACATTCGATTTTTCGATTTCGATTTCTTCTTTATCATTGGAAGCGTGTGATACGCGTTTGAAGTGATTGTATACAGCCACGCTTAATACTTTCTTAGCTTCATCCTGCCCAATCACATACTCATCCAAATACGTTTTAATAGCGTTTGGCTTTAATAAGTTGAGTGCTTGCTGAACTTTTTGTTTGGTCTCCGCATTGCCTTCCTCACTAATCATTTTATAGGCTTGCGAAATACAACTGTCACAAATATGACCGCTGATTCCTGCAATTAATATTTTCACGTCTTTTTTATCGCGGTTACAAAAC
>CAYQDP010000553.1:0-2021 GCA_964416235.1 uncultured Flavobacteriaceae bacterium
CCTCACGGAAATTACCTTTCTCAATTTCTGATTTTAAATCCTTATTGGTTGCAGCTACAACTCTTACATTCACTTTAATCTCTTTATCTCCTCCTACTCGTGTTATTTTACTTTCCTGCAAAGCACGAAGTACTTTTGCTTGTGCCGACTGACTCATATCGCCAATTTCATCCAGAAACAAAGTACCACCTTCTGCCATTTCAAATTTACCCTTACGTTGCGCTACAGCGCTCGTAAACGAACCCTTTTCGTGACCGAACAACTCACTCTCGATAAGTTCAGACGGAATAGCCGCACAATTTACTTCCACCAAGGGTCCGGCTGCGCGATTACTTTTTTCATGTAACCATCGCGCCACTAATTCTTTTCCGCTACCGTTACTGCCCGTAATAAGAACACGTGCCTCTGTTGGAGCCACTTTTTCAATAATATCTTTTATATCCTTAATAACTTTTGATTCACCAACAATATCAAAAGTTTTACTGATTTTTTTCTTCAGCTGTTTAGTTTCAGTTACTAATGATGATTTATCCATTGCGTTTCTAACGGTCACCAATAAGCGGTTTAAGTCAATGGGCTTTGCCAGAAAATCGTAAGCGCCCTTTTTAACAGCTTCCACAGCCGTATCAATGGTACCATGTCCGCTCATAATGATAAGCGCGCTGCTAACTCCGGATTCAATTAATTTATTTTGCAACTCCATGCCATCCAGTTTTGGCATTTTGATATCACTTAAAATAACATCGTAATTATTTTTTTGTGCCATGCTCAAACCCTGAATTCCGTCTTCAGCCTCATCCACAGTATATTTTTCAAACTCCAGAATTTCCTTAATACTTCTGCGAATGGCTTTTTCATCGTCTATTACTAATACTTTTATCATAAAATCATGTGCTGAAAATTACGCCTTCCTTAAGTGAATAAGTAGAAACACGCAATTGTTTTAAATTAAACTCTTGAATAATATAATTCACAAAGAGGCATGAAATCGTAATCATATCCACGCGCATCTCAATCAAACCTTTTACTTTTAAACGCTCTTGGTATGACATTTTGATTATTTTTTCTGAAAGCGGAAAATACTTATCCAAATCAATCAGATATTCTGTTTTTTCTTCAGTGATGCTGACTGTTTGGTATTCGCCCGCCATCATTTCAACGATGCTGTCAAATGCCCCTGAAGAACCTACCAATTCGTATACTCCATGTTCGCGAATGGCTTGCTTTAAAGAACCAAGTGATTTATCAAAATGTCCGTATAAACTTTTTATTTCCGCTTCAGTTATGGGGTCGGAAGGCTCAATGTATTCCAACAAACGGGCTGCGCCTAATAAAAAACTTTCCTTCCAGATTAAATGCGATTTATTACCAATGATGAACTCAGTACTCCCTCCGCCGATATCCATTATCAATGAATTTCTGTTATCCAATTTAACGGCAGCTCGATTCCCGAAATAAATCAACTCGGCTTCGCGCAAACCATCAATCACTTCAATATCTATCCCGGCTTCCTCTTTAGCCCTTGCCACAAAATCCTTTCCGTTAGAAGCGCTACGTATTGCTGAAGTAGCAAGTGCCAGCACCTTTTTTACATCATTCTTATCTATGATTTTTCGGTACTCTTTGAGGGCATTAATACCCCGGTTAAAAGGAAGTTCTGATATAAAACCCTTATTGATGGTACCCTCACCAAGCTTTACCGGAATGCGGGCCGACTGCAATTTTTTATAGGTAAAATCACCGTTTTTTTCCACAACAAGCAGATTAAAAGTATTCGTTCCTAAATCTATAACGGCTATCCGCATAAGCACCTAAATTTCTCTAAAAATAAGCTTCCTTGCACTTATTAACAAGCCAATAAATTTTAAGCAGGGTATTGACTTTTATCAATTAATAAACTATTTTTAATACTCTATAAACAAACACACAAACACTAAACACACACAAAATGAAAAAACAACTATTCACCTTGTTAGCCCTGTTAAGCTTTTGCTTTAATGTGGGTTATTCTCAAAATGCGG
>CAYQDP010000554.1:0-2017 GCA_964416235.1 uncultured Flavobacteriaceae bacterium
CAGGCTGCCAGAATAATGAAGATTTTCCTGTTACACCCGGGGCATGGCCAAATACGCCGGGTAATCATAATAAATCAAGCAACTGCAATAACGGGGTGTTTAAATTCGATTTTCAAATAAAAATCACCAACGTAAATATTACAACTAATACCATTACCGGTTGTCAGCCTTTAACCGTAAACTTTAATAACAGTTCATATACCTCCGGAACATTTACATGGAATTTCGGAGGAGGAAACACTAACACAACAAGTATTAATCCTTCTTTTACCTATACCAATCCGGGTACATACACGGTAAGTTTAGTTGTAAGAGATACTAGTAGTTGTAATAAGATTGATAGTTCATTCACTTACATTACTGTTTATCCGGGAGTGAATGTGAGCGCAACAGCTTCTTTAGTTCCTTGCAGTGATACTGTGAAATATAATGGGAATGCTGTTACAAGTGGTACGCTCTCTACATTTCAATGGACTTTTGGAAGTGGAAGCATAAGTACAAGTACGCTCACCAATCCAATTAATACGTATACGGCTGCCGGAACTTATACGGCTCAATTACTCGCGATTACAAATAATGGTTGTAGAGATAGCGTCGTAGTTCCGGTTACGATGAGTGTTATCATTCCTTCGGTCAATTCAGGCACTATGTGTCAGGGTAGCTCGGTAAATCTAAATGCCACTGGTGGCACATCTTATCAATGGCAACCGGCCACAGCCTTAAGTAATACAACTGTTGCCAACCCTACGGCAAATCCAACGTCAACCACAATTTATTCAGTCACAATTACCAATACGATTACAGGATGTGTGCGTACACTCACCACACAAGTAACCGTAAATCCTAAACCAAACGCTGATTTCACCTTCACAACAAATCCTTGTGGTGGTGGAGTAAACTTTACAGATAATTCAGCGGCTTCCATCACACAATGGGCCTGGGATTTCGGGAATTCACAAACTTCAACCGTTCAAAATCCTTATCAGTTTTATTCTACCGGTGGAACTTACAATGTTACTTTAATAGCAGGTAATGCATTCAATTGTTTCGATACCATTGTAAAGCCGGTAACGGTTGGCAACCCTCCTCCTGTAAGTGTAAGTCCTAGCCAAACTATTTGCTTAGGCAATTATGTAACATTATCAGCAAGTGGCGGAATTTCCTATTCATGGGCGCCCTCAACGGGTTTGAGTAATTCTAATTTCCAAAATCCGATTGCAAACCCGACAGTTACTACCCAATACTCAGTTACCATTACAACTTTAACTTCTTTAGGCGATACTTGTAAATTCTTATTGGTAACGAATGTAAATGTAACTCAGGTTTCTGCTATTCCAATTCAGATTGCAGCTAATCCTGATACGGTTGTTACAGGCGGCACTTCTGTTTTAACTTTAACTGCTTCTCCTAATGCCATTGCAACCTGGTATCCCGGCGGTACAACCAGTCCTGCTACAGGCTATACTGTTACAACCATGCCGCCACGAACCACAACGTATACAGTAGTAATTCAGCGCGGACCATGCACAGAAACTTTAACAGTAACTGTGTGGGTTATTGAGGATGGTTGTGAATCTTCAGATGTGTTTATTCCGAATACATTTACTCCAAACGGGGATGGCAGTAATGATTTAATGTTCGCTCGCGGAACCAAAATTCAGGAAATGTATTTTGCCATTTATAACCGCTGGGGTGAAATGGTTTTTGAAACCAGCGATAAGAATGTTGGTTGGGATGGGACCTTTAAAGGTCGTCCGGCCGATGTGGGTGTATTTGGTTATTACATTAAGTTTAAGTGTTATAACGGACTCGAATCATTCAAAAAGGGTAACATTACCCTTATCCGGTAATTTCCTGTTAAAATAGGTTAATCATTAGCTAAAACCACCCCAAATGGGTTAGAGCCATTCATCCAAATTATGCCTTTTATTGCTTTTTCTTAGGTAAATTTGTCATCGAAATGTCATGGTGATACGTTTATTGCTCTACTGACACAACTACTTAGCGTAATGAAAAA
>CAYQDP010000555.1:0-2016 GCA_964416235.1 uncultured Flavobacteriaceae bacterium
TCTTAATTCAACTCCCGGTATGTACGGACAATTTTGCTCAGCATCTCCACACGTCATAATGGCTGCAAAATTATTTTGAGGATTATTGGAATCATTGTAAACCTTAGAAAAACACAAACAAGGTTTTTCGGTTTCACTAAAATAAACGTGATAATTAGGGTTTACTCCTTCGTCGTTAGTTTCAATTTTAAACCCCAGGCGTATTAAAGCATTAATTGCGTTTTTATTAAATGCAGTTGCTTCAGTTCCACCGGAAAATGTATTTACGTTTTTAATTTGATAATAATTGGCTGCTACTTGTGCCCAAACCTGACCGAAGTGACTTCGGCGCGAGTTGTGTGTACAAACATAAACCAGATTTACGGGTTGATTTAATTTTTGCTTATAGAAAATATACTCAGCGATTTTTCCTAGAAGAGTTTTCCTATCTGATGAAATTTCATCAAAGGAATTGATCAAACCATCACAATAATTTTTTATTGCAGCATACATAAGCCTAACAACATCCGCTGCCAGGTGTGCAGCAAGCTTTTGATTGAGTTTGTAAATCTTTTAAGCTCACTTTTAATTTATCTTGCGGAATGCCGCACTTATCGCTTGCGAGACAATTAGTTTGTAAAGATGTAAGCAAAAATTTCTCGCCATTAAATTCCACTCCGTATTTACCAATGGTATCACTTTGATATTCTACTTCAATTTCAGCATCCTCAATATTTAATACCTTTTCAGATAACTGAATAATATCGTTCAATTTTTTTGGGGCCAAACGATGATCAAAATCACCGGCCTCCCATAATTGGAAGTTGACTACTTTTTCATTACGCACAGTTCCTCCGCAATCGATAAAGTGTTTATTGATTTGTCCCACTTCTGTTACATGAAAATGAGAAGGTACTGCTTTGCCATTTGGTAACACAAAATTCACTTCGCTTACTCCGGCTAATTTTTGTTTAAATTCAGATAGTTTCATGATATTTTTATTTATCGGTTAATTACGATTATTTAACAGCATTTGTTTTTTGCTGAGTAACTTGAGAATAATTGAACAATATAACTTTTAGCGGCTTCCCATTCTTTCTCATCAATGCAATAACACACTTTTACCCCTTCAATATCTCCTTTAATCAAACCTGCATCTTTTAATTCCTTTAAATGTTGGGAAACGGTACTTTGTGAGAGTGGAAGTTCATCTACTATATCGCCACACATGCACGCCTGTTTTTTCATTAATAGTTGTAGAATGGCTACACGGGCAGGATGCGCTAAAGCTTTTGCGTACTTAGCAATTCTATTATCTCTTACCGTGAACTCTTCTGTTTTTGAAATTCCCATTTCTTAGTTTAATTATATCGCAATATTACGATTGAATTAAGCGCTTGTCAAGTTAAAAAACAGAAAGCATTGATTTTAAGCAGTTTTAATTTCTACTTTGCCGTCAGCATGTTTGGCAAAACGGGTTTTAGTGCGGTCATGAACCTGATCATATTTTGGCCAAGGCCAACCTCCAAATTGTGTTTTATGATAATCTTCAAATGCCTGATTAATTTCTTCTTTGGTGTTCATTACAAACGGACCATACTGCATCACCGGCTCATTGATTGGTTTTCCTTGCAGGATCAAAATACTTGTTTCCTCAGTGCCACCTTCAATTAAAACATCTAATTCCGGTTTTAATTGAACAGCATGGTATTTGGTAATTGAATTTCCGGAAAGCTTAATTTGATTGCCTTCATAAAAATATAAAGTACGATTAACACCCGCTGAAGCTTTAGGCAAAGTAAATGTTGCGCCTGCTTGCATTTTAATATTCCAAACTGCTACTTCATTTTTTTCATCAGCTGCCCAAGAATCCGGTGGTGGAGCAACAGCAACTTTATCTCCTAGTTTTCCTGCTATAACTTCTAATGTAGTTTTCTTTTGATTGGAATCGGTGTGAATATAATTAGGAATGGATTCGCGCCATAACATTTTAAATTGAGGTTCCACCATTTTATTTTTTTTCGGAAGATAAATCAT
>CAYQDP010000556.1:0-2011 GCA_964416235.1 uncultured Flavobacteriaceae bacterium
CAAAATTCATGGCGCAAAGATAATCAAATACTCTTGTTATTTTAAGCTTTTTTGGTCTGTTAAAAAGCACTAAATGTTACAAATGAAAGCATTTCGCAACATTGCTTTGCATACATTTATCCTATGAAATTAACCAATGTTATTACCCAAAGCATTTTAATAGGCGTTTCTATTATAACAATTTTTCTGGCCATCCTTAATAATCCATCTTATGAGGGAGGTATAAAATGGAAAGAGGTTTTGATTTGGACGGCCCTTGTGCAATTTTTTGTGGGATTGTATCAACTTATTAACGCCATAATTGTTTCTATACGTAAACTGGCAAAAAAGCAAATGAA
Organism: uncultured Flavobacteriaceae bacterium; assembly: GCA_964416235.1. Classification (GTDB taxonomy): domain Bacteria; phylum Bacteroidota; class Bacteroidia; order B-17B0; family Aurantibacillaceae; genus JAHEYG01. The sequence goes on from CAYQDP010000556.1 coordinate 339, forward strand.
CGATTACATGAAGATTTATTGGTTAGCAGTTTTGAGTTATTTCGTAATTGGTGGATTATTGGCTTTTCTTTTTGAAGAAGTGGCAAATGGAAGTATACCTAACGACAAAGCAGAAAGAATTTATGCCTATTGGTTTATTAGCGCCTGGGCAATTGCCATATATTATTATGTTATAACCGTTAAAGATTGGCTGGAACATAAGCAACAAAACGTAACGAATGCGTAAACTTATTTTAGCAGGCGGCTCCGGATTTTTAGGAAAGGCCTTGTCGGATTATTTTCTTTCTTCTTACGATGAAATTGTTGTGCTCACTCGCACCGCTAAAACTACTCAGGGTAATATAAGAGATGTACAGTGGGATGGCATAAATCAAGGAGAATGGATTCATGAATTAGAGGGAACAGAAGCCATTATCAATTTAAGCGGAAGAAGCATTAATTGTCGCTTTCACGAAACAAATAAAAAAGAAATCTTAGAATCCAGAGTCCAATCAACCCAAGCTATTGGAGAAGCCATACAAAAGCTAAATCAACCGCCAAAGGTTTGGATTAATTTTTCTGCCGCGGCGCTTTATCAAAATGCGGTAGGCGGATCACATGATGAGTCGAGCCAAAGTGAAGGTTCGGGATTTATGTTTGAAGTGTGCAAGCAATGGGAACAAACTTTTAATGCGTTTCAACTTCCTCAAACGCGTCAGATTATTTTAAGAATTTCTATGGTATTAGGAAAGAATGGAGGCGTGGTGCCAACACTTTTGCCATTGGTAAAAGTGGGATTGGGTGGCGCGGCAGGTAGCGGCAAACAAATGGTAAGTTGGATTCATGAAAAAGATGTATGCCGACTAACAGAATGGTTAATTAATAATAAAGAAGCTAACGGTGTTTACCATGCGGCTTCTCCGAATCCTGTAACAAATTCCGACATGATGAAAGCTTTTAGAAAAGTTTGTAAAATGCCGATTGGTTTTCCTGCACCAACACCGGCAGTTAAACTTGGCGCTTTATTCATGGGAACAGAAGCCTCTCTTGTTTTAGATTCTGTAAATATAATCCCCCGAAAATCACTCTCCGGGGGATTTGTATTTGAGTTTCCTGAAATGGAGAAAGCCCTTTATAATCTTACTGAAACTTCAAACTAATACCGGCTAAAAAGTTGATAGGTGCAGCCGGCGCCAAATAATTAAAAGTGTTCAATGTTTGATCAGTGTAATAACTAAAGGTATAACCATTCGTTTCATATTTTGTGTTCAATAAATTATGCACATTAAAATTCAATCCTAATTCGGTATGAAACTTTGTTTTAATACCATAATAAATGCGCGCGTCTGTTACAAAATACGGATTAATACTTCTGTTGACATTCGTCGTATTATCTAAATACTGGCGACCAACATATTTATTGATGAATGAAATCTCTAATCCTTTCACCGGTTTGGCAGTTAAAACACCTCCGGCTATTACATTAGGCGAGAATGAAATGTCAGTCTCCACATAATTGATTTTGTATTGCGTATAAACACTCCAATCGGCATTGGCGCTATCTAAATATTCCGTAAATGTTTTAATGCGGTTGCGCGATAGAGTTAAGTTAGCACTTAGCGTAAAGTATTTAGTGATGTTAACTCCGGCCTGTAATTCAATTCCTCTGCGATAGCTCTTGTCGACATTTACCC
>CAYQDP010000557.1:0-2009 GCA_964416235.1 uncultured Flavobacteriaceae bacterium
CCTTTTTCTTTGTGCGTTGAAACCGGATATTTATTTTTTATAATTTCTTTAAGCTTCCATCCTGTAATGTTTTTGTTTACAAAGTCGGTGAAGCTTCTGCGGTTCTCGTGCTGATGAATAGGCTCTTCTGCCTGATTGTAATCTGAGGCATAAATAATCACATATTTATCAGCGGCTGCAAATAAATGCAATAAGTAATTTTCGAAAATTTCTCTTTCTACTAAGTGATATAATACATCAAGCGACATGGTTAAATCTGCTTTAAATAAACGCGCGTTATCTACAAAAGCCATGCTGTTATAAACGTAGAAACTTTTGGTTTTGTCTGCCTTAAAAATATTATAACATAATTTAACGGCAGTTGGAGAAACATCTAATCCGATGTATTGAGGGTATTTTGCAATTTTTAATTGGTTGCCATCTCCGCAACCAAATTCCATCACGGTTTTTATATTATTCTTCGCAACAAAATCATTTATCACATCAGCTTTGTGTTCGGCCAGATGATCATAGGAACCAGTTCCTGAATTATCTCCACGTTGATAACGGTCATCCCAATATTTTTCAGATCCCTGAAATTTCTTTTTTTCTTGATTACGTTTCCAGTTCTTAACAAAAGGTATTTCTAAAATGGCCTGCTTTAATCCCATAGTGTTGACTTTATTGCTTAAATTTGTTTGCTTTAAGGCTCTAATTTACAAAAAACGACTGATTAAATGAAAGTGCTTTTTATTTCAGCCTGGTATCCTAACTCGGTTCAACCGTTAAAGGGTATTTTCGTAAAAAAGCACGCGGCGGCCATCAAAGCAGCTGGTAATGACATTCAGGTAGTGGCCATCACTATAAGTAATTCATCCAAAACATTTGAGCGTAAAATTTATTCAGAAACCGATGAAAATGGAATTTTAACTCATCATATCGAAATCAACTCAAGGTTTTCTAAATGGATTCATTTAAATCTTTTTTTTCAATATAGGGCCATTAGCAAGTATGTTGAGAAATCGGTTATACCAACGTTTAAGCCGGAGCTTATTCATTCCAATGTGCTTTATCCGGCCGGGATTTTAGGCTACAAAATTTCTAAACGATACAATTTGCCTCATGTTATCACAGAACACTGGAGTAAAGTGGATAAATTCATGTCGCAAAGTTTGTTTAGTTACATCGGAAAAAAGGCCTACAATAATGCCAAAGCCATTACAGTTGTTTCTGACTTTTTAAAAAAGAGCATTTCAAAACATATCGCAGACAGTGCTAGGATTAAAGTTGTACCGAATGTAATTAATCAAGCTGTTTTCACTTTTCAGTCTAAAGTAAGCGGCAATTCCATTGTATTTACATGTGTAGCGCATTGGACTAACCCAAAACGACCTGATTTAATATTTAATGCTTTAAACGAGATTTCAAAAACATCGAAGAAGAGTATTAAGTTGAATGTTGTAGGAGAAGGGATTTTATTAGAAAAGTTAAAGCCACTTAAATGGAATTTTGAAATAAATTACCTTGGAAATTTAATACCTGAAAATCTGGCAAAGACTTTACAGCAAAGTAATTATTTTCTTCATGCCAGTGAAATAGAAACATTTTCAATTGTGATAGCGGAAGCTTTAGCTACAGGAACTCCGGTGTTAGCTTCTAATGTGGGCGCTATTCCGGAGTTAATTAATTCCTCCAATGGAGTAGTAGTTCAGAATGATATACAAAGTTGGGTTGACGGGTTAAAGAAAATAATTGCAATAAATGAATTTGATTTAAAAAAAATTAGCGAGGCTTGTGAGAAATTCAGCCTCGCTAATATTGGAAATGATTTTACGAAAATCTATTTAGAATAGTCGTTATTCTTTAATGAATTTTTTAGTTCCTATTACGCGACCTTCATTATAAAATACAGCAAAGTACATTCCGTTATTTAATGAAGAAATTTTGATTGATTGTGCATTTTCAAGGGCTCCGGAATTTAGAACTTCTCGTCCCTCAATATTGTAAAGTTTCACTTCTTCAACATTTTT
>CAYQDP010000558.1:0-2004 GCA_964416235.1 uncultured Flavobacteriaceae bacterium
GTTTTCTTATAAAAAACAAGGATATCGTATTACAGAAGCTGACGGCTGGGGTACCGTTAGAACGCCATATGGAACCGAGCAGTGCTTGCGTGTTGTGACTACACAATATTCTATCGACACAGTAAAAGCCAACATTCCTGTTGGAACATTTACATTACCAATTAATATTGGTTTTCCAAATTACGTGAGAAGTTATCAATGGCTCACACTTGGTGAACGAGTGCCCTACTTAGAGATTTCAGGAAATGTTATTGGTAACAATTTTACACCAACTCAGGTGCGTTATCGTGATCAAATTAGATCGTTTACCGGTATTCAGGAGCTTGAAGGACAACTAGCTTTGGCAGTGTATCCAAATCCCGCTACCAATCAGCTTAATTTTATTATTCCGTCTCAAGGTGAGTTTGAGATTTCTTTAATAGATGTACAGGGTCGAGTAATTTCTAAGCATAAGTTTGATAATAGGAATACTATTAATCAAAACACTATCAATATTGAGACTCTTTCACAGGGTATCTATTCAGGCCGCATTTCCAACGGAACTGCTGTTCAAAACTTTAAATTTGTAAGAGAATAAGATTTTTGAAAAATAGAATTATCTAGTATTTTTATCCCCATAAAACTAAAAACAATGGCACATCATCACGACGACCACGGCCACGGCCACAACGAACAAAAACCGGTATCTTTTACCGTTCCTTTAATTTTAGGTGCAATCACCGTTTTTATTATTGTATTATTTGTTAGCCTTGGCGATCCTTGTCACCATAACGAGTGTGCCGAAGGTTGTTCAAAGGAATGTATGGAAGCTTGTGCTAAAGGCGACCATAGCAAACATCCGGAAGGCATGAGCATGGAAGAGTGTCACAAAGGCATGGAAAAACATGGCGAAGGTCATGGTGAGTGTGAAGGTTGCAAAGATGGAAAAGTATGCGAACATCACGCTGCTCATGCTGAAGAACACGCTGCAGCTCCAACCGATAGTACTCATGCAGCTCCTGCAGATACAACACATCACGCTGCTGAGCCTGCAAAAGAAGAAGCTCATCACTAATTAATTTTAAATAAAATTCTAAACCCAGGCTTTTCGTCTGGGTTTTTGTTTTGACAAACGGTAAAATACATATCTATACAGATGGCGCGGCCAGTGGAAATCCCGGTCCGGGTGGATACGGAATTGTGATGCTTTTCAATCATCACCGTAAAGAAGTATCTGAAGGTTTCAGGTTAACCACAAATAACCGAATGGAGTTATTATCTGTTATTGAGGCCTTGGGTATGATAAAGAATAATGACTATGAGGTTATTGTTCATTCGGATTCTAAATATGTGGTGGATGCCATTAATTTAAGGTGGATTGAGAACTGGAAAAAAATCGGATTTAAAAACAAAGCGAATGTTGATTTGTGGCAGCGGTTCTTAAAAGTATACAATCCGCAAAAAATGAAATTTGTTTGGGTAAAGGGACATGCCAGTAATAAAGAAAATAATCGTTGCGATGAATTGGCAGTAGCAGCCTACAAACAAGGAAATCTCAAAATAGATGAGGGTTATGAAGCAAGTAAAGGAGAATTGTTGTAACTTTTCTTGATTGTATTCATTATTAATTAAAACCCACACCCCATGAAAAATAAATTACTCGTTGTTTTGGCAATTGGCATGATAGTATCGTGCACGCCCCCGCATAAAGAAGAATTAAAATCCGAATCGCAAACCACAAGAACTCTAATAACTTCCTGCATTGAATCAACCTTTATTTTAAGAGATACTACAACTATAAAGAACCTATCTAAAGATGAAGCAAGCCAATCAATTTTTCAGTATCACAGAGACAGAGAGTCTTATGTTACTTTTTTAACCGAACCGGAGTTTGCAGTGATTCGTAGTTCAATCAAAGAATTGGCGAGAAATCCACAGGAATATTTATATCACGATGTGAATGAAAAACCATTAACCAAAGAGGAGATAAGCTTTCGATTAGTTCAATGCGATAGTGTAGTAGAG
>CAYQDP010000559.1:0-1989 GCA_964416235.1 uncultured Flavobacteriaceae bacterium
AGATCGAGCACAAAATAGGATAGTTTGTTTTTGAAATTTGAGAACCGTCGCAAACTAACCAATTTGGTGGTAACATTGCTCGATTGCCTGTCCAAGCAACTACTGAACCAATAGGCATTTCAGGTACTACAGAAGTTTGAGAATAGAAATAGAATGAATTAAAAATAATTGATAATAAGAAACAGTACTTTTTCATAGCAATAAATTTAGTTTTCCTACTCATTTGGCTTTTCGGTGTCGCCCCGTTTTAGAAATGGTCGCTGGACTCCATTTTTTAAGATGCAATAATAATTACTTTATAAATTTTAAAGGATGATGAAAAGCATATCATTGGTGTAGTCTGTCCACAGGGTCGGTCATAAACTTGCCCATAACGGTTTCGGGGTTGGCGCAGTTTTTACTTTGTGCTTCCATGAAACTGTTTAATAAAGATAATGATTTTATTTAGAAGCTCTTTCTTAAGGCTGGCGTTTTAAGTTCTGCCGTCGGCAGGCAATTTTTCCCGCCATGCCCGTGCGGGCGCAAAGGAAAAATTGTCGCCATTACCCCGTGTTAGCACTGAGTTGCCGTCACACGTGTACGTCTTGTTACACCTATTCAAAGTATAATATTGAGATATAAGGGTAATATTTAAGGTACCCAACTTTATAAGATTTTGAAAAATCTATTGCTTTATTTTCTGATATAGCTTGTTGCTTACTGAATAATGTGTCATTAACTAAGTATTCGTATTCAATATAGTCAGAATCAGTTTTCGTTATTTTACCTGTTACTATTCCTATTTTACCTTCATCGCCTTTGACAAATGTTGGATGCTCATATACAACATATCGTTCCTCTGGATTATTACAATTGTACTCGATCTCAAAACACTCTCCAGTTAACACCTTATTTGATGGTTCACTTCCCCTAAATTCAATTTCATTACCATTAATAAATGCATGAATAGTAATATATGTACCTGTTCTTCTTCGATTCACATCAACAATTTCTCCTGTGGTGACGCATTTGTTTTTTCTTATTCTGTGTTTTTCTATTTCATCAAAAAAATTGCCAATTACTGCAATAAATAAGAAGATTCCCATAAAACTCAGAGCGATAAGAATAACCCTAACCTTTTTTTTCATTATTATTTGCAAGTTTTACTTTGTTGAAAAATTTATTTAATCTAGTTGCTAATTCCTAATTTACTTTTCAGAATCATATCCAACTATTCTTAAAGTATCACCATAATACTTTATGAGTAGCCTCTCTTTATAATAACCTCTCTTATGCTCGTATTGCACATTTATGGTTACTACGCTTTCGCCAGTTTGAGATTTGAAATTGCTTTCGGTTCTTGTTTTAACCTTCATTATTTCGTATTTAATAATTTTCCCAAATAAACTATCACGAAGCTTTATTTTATTTATTTCAAAGGCATTTATAATTGTTGTGTCTGTTAGCCTTTTTACAGTCACATAGTCACTATTGATTATTGAAGTATAAAAGGAATTTGCGATTTCCTCTGATTTAGCAATTTCAGCTATTGCATTTTCATTTTCAATACTTAGGTTGCAACTTGTGATTAGGATTGCTAAAATAATGAGTATCTTTTTCATAATGTTAATTTTGCTTCCGTGGATTAATTAGGTTATTGCAAAGGAAATAATTACAGGCAAAACAACTAGTCCTGCAATTATCAATTTGGTTTTAAAGTCAAACGCTTTACCAAAAATAAGTCTTATGCCTAAAATCAAACCTGCAATTACTGAAAGAAATACATGAGAAATTAATGCAGCAAATAATGGTGTTCCGCATTCTAAGGACGGATCAGGATTGGCTAGAGCGTAAATAATTTTGAATGAAAGAAACAAATAAACCACTAGAACAATAAATATTATAGCCCATCTTTCAATAAAAGCAACAGTTTTGTCTATGTTCATTATTTTACTTTTAAATACAAGATGTAATATTCATCTTTTTCATGCATATCATTATTTGTCCATA
>CAYQDP010000560.1:0-1987 GCA_964416235.1 uncultured Flavobacteriaceae bacterium
GACGGAAGAGCACACGTCTGAAAGAGTGTATTGATATTTGGTCGTAGCTATCAAAAAAGATTATTCTTTAACCTCAATATGACCTTCAAAAACAAATTCTGCCGGACCTTCCAGCCAAATGTTATAAAAATTACTTTCTAAGACCTTATCGAATTTCACACGAAGATCTCCACCAAGCGTAGAAATTTTGCAATAGTTTTTTCCGGTAGCCGCTCCACTGATAGCGGCCACTAATGCAGAAGCGGTTACACCCGTTCCGCACGAAAGAGTTTCATTCTCCACGCCTCTTTCATAAGTCCGTACAAAAACTGAGTCCTCTTTTTTCTGAATGAAGTTCACATTAGTTCCCTCAGTAGCAAAACGTTCATTATAGCGTATCTTCTTCCCTTCATCATACACGTTGAAAGAATTCACATCTTCAACAAACTTAACATAGTGAGGAGAGCCAGTATTCAGGAAATAATGGTCGCCATTATTCTCAATACTCTTCACATCATTCATTTTTAAAGACACAAAACCCTCATGAATAACTGCTTCGTGCAAACCATCAATGGCAATAAATTTAGTACGATCATTAATAAGGCCAAGTTTTTTTGCGAAAGCAGTAATACATCTTCCACCGTTTCCGCACATAGAACTTTGATTGCCATCGCTATTAAAATACACCATTTTAAAATCAGCCCCAGGCTCAAGCTCCAACAACATCAGTCCATCAGCACCAATACCAAAACGACGGTCGCACAACCATTTCACTTGTTCAGGATTCAATTGAGTTTCGTTTTTACGATTATCAATTAAAACAAAATCGTTACCCGTGCCCTGATATTTATAAAAATGTAATTGCATTAATTTATCTTGGCTAATAAATCAGAATTATTTACTCTTTCCATTGGCATGAAGTCAGGATTAACAGCTACACGATATATCTGTTCTTCACTTTTTAAATAATAAACATTATCTACCTTATAGAGATTAAATGATGAAAAATCGGAAAAGCCATAGAGCATGATTCTGCTTTTAGTCATACGATAACCCTTTGAGTTAAGCGGTGTTTTTCTGAACTCAACAAAAAATACATTAGTAGGATCAGTGGCATTAACTCCTGCTAAACTCGCTGCTAACGTATCCTTGCTTGTCACATCCAAATCAATCAGCTTTATACTTTTTACTGAAATTAATTCTTCTGTTGCGATGTTGAGATTACTGTTATCCTTTAATAAACTATCCACCTCCTTGTAATTAGTATAAGGCGATACTTTAGTGTTAATTTTAAAACGTTGTTTTTCGTCTTCCTGCTTTTCTCTCTCGTCTTCCTGTTTAACAGGCTTTTCAATAATTTTAATTTGATTGGTAGCCGCGGATTTTATCTTATTAAAATAATCATCCAACTTGAAAATGAAAAAACCGATGCCAATGATTAAACCAATGGAGACTCCAAAAACAAAGGCCGGTATTTTACGCTTGATTTGCATTTTTTAGCAATGTAAATATAGTGATTTTTTAGATGGCGGCGTTAAGTATTGTTAAAAGAAACTGACAGGCTGAATATTGGAATTAATTTTGCGTTATAAACATAAATTCATTAAAATTTATTTGTTATGAAAAACTTAGTTTCAACCGTAATTGCCGCGACTTTTGGCGGTTTCATTGCCTTAGGAAGTGTTTATTTAATTACCGAAAAAAACTCTAGACACAATCTTACAGCAGCAAACCAAACAGAATCACCGGTTAAACTTACCTCCTACACCGGCAACATAACAAGCAGCAACCCCGACTTTGTACTTGCTGCCGAAAAAACACTAAATGCCGTAGTTCATATTAAAACTACTACCGCTCGCAATAATAATTTAAGCTACAATCCATTTGAGCAGTTTTTCTTCGGACATAGTGGCGGACAACCCTATGTTCAGGAAGGAAGCGGATCTGGGGTGATTTTATCGGATGACGGCTATGTTGTAACCAATAACCACGTTGTTAATGGTGCTGA
>CAYQDP010000561.1:0-1981 GCA_964416235.1 uncultured Flavobacteriaceae bacterium
GGCTTAATTTCTATTTTGAAAAAAAGTTAACCGACAATCTAGATGCGCACGTGGAATTTAAAAACCGTTTTAATAATAATGTTTCTGATTATGGTTTAGGAGCCTTGTTCGGCGGGTTTTCTTATGAAATAAATAAATATATCAAGGCCGAGGCTGAATACGGATGGGGCAAAACACGCAACATTAATGGAACCTACAGTAATCGCCACAGAGGGAATTTGTCTCTCACCTTCAAAAAGAAATTTGGGGCTTTTTCAGTTTCTTATCGTAACCTGGTTCAGATTAGAATGCGGGATATTTATAACAGCGAAAACGGAACAGTTCCGGTTTATATGAATAGAAATAAACTGACACTTAAATACGAAATGAATAAGCGTATTACTGCCTATGCATATGAAGAGCTTTATTTACCCTTTTATCAAGTTCGTAATAAAGGACTGAGCCGCTCTCGCAGTGCCGCCGGTATAGAGTATGTTATGACAAAAAAAATAACCCTGGAGGGTTATTTCTTATTGCAACACGAATTAAATGCGTTTAATAAAACAAATCGCGATTTTATTTACGGCTTAACTTATTCTCATAAGTTTTAATGTGATTTTTCGTTTAAAGCGATTTCCTTCTTCTTTTTAAAACGACGATCAGTTAGGGATAATAAGAAATTTTCTAAATCTTTCTTTTCACCTTCAGTAAGCCCTAAAGGTTTGTTTAATAAACTATCGCGATTAATGCTATTGTTTACGAATTTATCCGGCTCGTTATAGTAATCAATTACTTCACGTAATGTTTTATGGATGCCATTATGCATGTAAGGAGCTGTCATTTCAATATTTCTTAATCCCGGTGTTTTAAATCTTCCGATATCTTCCGATTTACGCGTCACTTCAAAACGCCCACTGTCATTTAAGTCCTTGCCATTAAATAGTCCTAAGTTTCTAAACATATCGTTGGTAAAATCCGGGCCAAAATGACAATCAAAACATTTTCCTTTCACGTTAAATATTTCTTGTCCACGGCGTGCAGAAGCCGAAAATTCTGTAGTATCTCCGGTTTTCATATAATCATCAAAAGGAGTGTCATTTGTTTCAAGGGTGCGCTCGTAAGCAGCAATGGCTTTCGCAATATTATCCCGGTTTGGCATTTTGCCATATACACGCATGAAAAAGCGGGGATAATGAGGATGTTTATATAGTCGTTCAATTAATGTGCTTACAGGTAAATCCATTTCAACAGGGTTTTCAATCGGACCTAAAGCCTGACCCTCTAAAGTCTCTTCACGGCCATCCCAAAACTGAAAATTGCGCGCGCTTTGGTTCATAGCACTCGGCGTGTTACGGTCACCTTTTCGTCCGTGTACTCCCACACTTGTTGGTGTATTATCGGCAAATGCAAATTCAGGTTTGTGGCACGATGCGCAGGAAATGGTACTATCGCTCGAAAGGAGCGGATCGAAAAAGAGCAATTCTCCTAATTGTTCTTCGCTATATACCTCTTTAAATTTGGCTTCATTATCACTACATGAAATGAGTGCTGGAAGGGCGGCAATAATTATTAACTTTCTCATGTCGTAAATCTAGCTAAATTTTATGGTTGTAAAAGTGACAAATGTTACTAAAACGATTAAATTAGCACAATGGAAAATCCTGAAATACAGGACGAAAAAAAGCTCCCGTTTAATAATCTGTTTTTAAATGCCGGTTTTATTAACGGCAAAAACGAATGGTGGATGTATGTGTTTGGTGTGTGCGCTGCCATGCTTGGCTATTTTTTATTTCAGGTAGTGATGTTGTTTCCTCTTATCAACGCAGCCATCAATAACGGAATTACGTTTTCTCAAATCCAATCTGATCCAGAACTTTTATTTAATCCCGATAAAATTGGTTTAAATAAAAACATTGTCCTGGCACTATTGTTCGGAATGTTTGTTTTTGCTCTCTTAGGTTTGTATTTAGCGGTAAAGAAATTACATTATAAATCTTTTCTT
>CAYQDP010000562.1:0-1974 GCA_964416235.1 uncultured Flavobacteriaceae bacterium
TATAAGAAGCAATGGAGATTTAGAAAAGTTAAGCGGTAATCGTTATTCGGTAGGTGGAGCGCAATTGGATGAAAACAGGGTGTTTACTACACATAAAGTGCTAATGAGCAAGGGAGATATAATATATTTGTTTTCAGACGGTTATGCTGATCAATTTGGTGGAGATAACGGTAAAAAGTTAATGTTAAAACGTTTTCAAGACGAATTATGTACAATTCATAAACTTCCAATGCAAGAGCAAATGCAAGCTCTGGATAAAGTATTTGAAGAGTGGAAAGGTAATCGAGAGCAAGTGGATGATGTTTTGGTGTCGGGTATTCGTTTTTAATTAATTATTTTATAAATTTGCTATACATGAAAATGAATACAACTACAAAACTTTTGTCGATAGCTACTTTAAGTTTGTCTTTATTTTTTCTTAACTCATGCAAGAAAAAAGATAACGAAGTAGATACCGAAACTCAGTCGGTGGTAGATAACTCAATTTGCGAACAAGAGTTCATGCAAATTCAGCCAACAACAAATAATTTAGCAATTAATACCAAAGGCACAGGTGCTAAAAAAGTAACCGCTAATTCATCTTTATTGGCAGCGTGTGATACCTTGGTTTACATAAGCGGAGACACTACTTATGCAAACCTTTCTAGTCCTCCAAAATGGCAATTTAGTTTTACAAGTTGTTCGGCAGCTAATCACGATGGTGTAGTTCGCACCGGTACAATTTTAGTGACCTTCTTAGGTAAGCCTAAAACCGCAGGTTCGAAAGCAATTATCAAAATGTTGAATTATAAAGTAAACAATAATATTACTTATGCATGCGATAGTATTGTGGTTACAACTCAAGCTTCCACTTCAACTACCAAAGGCTTCCAAGTTGAAATTATAAACGGTGTTTGTACAGGCGGTACAGGTTGGACCATCAAATACAGTTCTAACAAAACAATTACCATGAATAATAACGGAACTCCTTTGGTTTTTGTTGATGATTTTACAACCGTATCAGGAACTTCAAACGGAACCAACAGAGAAGGACGTAATTTCAGCGTAACAATCAATAGCATTATTAAGCCATTAAATTGTAAATGGATTACTTCAGGATCTTTGGATTTAACACCTGAAGGTTTAAGTAAAAGAACTGTTGATTACGGTAATGGAACCTGTGATGATGATGCAACTTATACGGTAAACGGACAAACAATAGCCTTTAAATTGAAATAGAAATGGCAGTGGTTTCCTCAGGCATAATGGTGGATGCATTTAATATCTACGACAAAATGGAGAAGAATAATATTCTTCTTTCATTTAAAGGTGATATTACGTCTGAACTTTTGACCTCTATTCTTCAGATTATGGAGAATAAGATGGATAATATGCAGGAAGAACCTAAAATGAAGAAGAAGGTGTACAACGTTTTGGTTGAATGTCTTCAGAATTTATACCACCATATGGACGATGTTGCCGATAATATTGGTGATATTAACCGTTCGGCCATTTTCATGATTGGGAAAACCAATAATTCATATACGATAACCACAGGAAACTATATTCTTAACGAAAACATACACGGACTGAAAAATCGTTTAGACGAGGTAAATGCCCTAAATAAGGAAGAATTAAAGGAATACTACAAAAAAGTACTTAATAATGGCGAAATGTCATTAAAAGGCGGGGGAGGATTAGGAATGATTGATATAGCAAGAAAAACAGGTGAAAAATTAGACTATAATTTTTTGGAAATTGACAATAAAGTTTCTTTCTTTACGCTAAATATTAAAGTAAGCCAAATTCAATTACAACAATAAGAACAACAAACAATAATTACTATGGAAAAATACTCAATTGACGGCACACCAAAAACCCCAACCATCAGCTTCGATTTAGGATCAGGTGTATTGGAAATTAAAGGACGTTCAATTCCTGAAAACTCAATCGAGTTTTATAAGCCTTTGGTAGATGCTTTAGATAAGTATGCAG
>CAYQDP010000563.1:0-1701 GCA_964416235.1 uncultured Flavobacteriaceae bacterium
ATGAATCCGGTAACGTCCTGTAAAAAGACGAGGGGTATTTTTCGCTGGTTGCAGTTCATGATAAACCGGGCTGCCTTATCGGCGCTGTCACTGAAAATCACACCGCCAAATTGCATTTCACCTTTTTTGCTTTTCACCACTTTACGTTGATTCGCAACAATACCTACAGCCCAGCCATCAATGCGCGCGTAAGCGCAGATAATACTTTGACCATACAGTTCTTTGTACTCTTCGTATTCGCTATTATCCACAAGACGTTCGATAATTTCATGCATATCGAATTGCTTATCGCGTGTATCAGGGATAATGCCATAAATTTCTTTTGGATCTTTTTTAGGAAGAGCCGGTGTTTCGCGATTGAAGCCGGCTTTTTCATAATCACCAACCTTGCTCATAATGTTGCGAATGCGAGTTAAGCAATCTGCATCGTCTTTACATTTATAATCCGTTACACCACTTATTTCACAGTGTGTAGTAGCGCCACCTAAGGTTTCGTTATCAATGTTTTCACCAATAGCCGCTTTCACTAAATAACTTCCCGCTAAAAAGATAGAACCGGTTTTATCTACAATCATGGCTTCATCACTCATGATTGGTAAATAAGCTCCGCCCGCAACACAACTGCCCATCACCGCAGAAATTTGTAAAATACCCATGCTGCTCATTACTGCATTATTTCTGAATATTCTCCCGAAATGTTCTTTGTCGGGGAAAATCTCATCTTGCATTGGTAAATAAACGCCTGCACTGTCAACCAAATAGATAATTGGTAAACGATTTTCCATCGCAATTTCCTGGGCGCGTAAGTTCTTTTTTCCGGTTATGGGGAACCATGCTCCGGCTTTAACTGTTGCGTCGTTAGCAACTACAATACATTGTTTACCGCTAACGTAACCTATAACGATTACCACCCCTCCGGCAGGACAACCACCATGTTCGGGATACATGTCATATCCGGCAAAAGCCCCAACTTCCACACGTGGGCTATCTTTGTCGAGAAGAAAATCAATTCTTTCACGGGCAGACATTTTGCCTTGTTCGTGTAATTTGTCGATGCGCGATTTTCCGCCACCTAAATATATTTTAGCCAATCGCTGTTCCATTTGCGAAATCAGCAATCGCATTTTATCATCATTTTTGTTAAACTCTAAATTCATGGTTTAAAATAGAATCGTAAATATAGTATTTAGTTTCTTTTTTACCCTTGAAAGTAAAGCTTTTTTTAAGCTATTTTGTTTTCGGAATTGTCTGATTTGTAAAGTTTTGGCAAAAAAGCTTGAATAGTGTTATATTTGGTTAATTCTATAATTTGAATTGAAGAAAGTACTATCCATATTTTTATTTCTTATTGTTTTTTCTTTAAATGGACAAAACTTCAATTTAGTAGACTCGATGGATGTTCGCGCCAAAGAGTTAATTGGTGGACTTAAGTCAAAATGGCCGCAACAAAAAATCTATGATTTTATAACAAAACACGAATTACAAAATTACATTCTAAAAAACAGGGAGAATATTTTGTCAAATTTCAGTGATTTTGAACCTCAATATTTTTTATTGGTCGTTACGGCTGATGTTTTTTCAGATAATTTGGAATATGATGAAGCGCAAGAATTGGCATTAGCTGCTTTAAAAGCAGCTGATATTTACAAACAAGTTTCAGCAAAGGGTGTTATTTATAACATGCTTGGAAATCTATACGGG
>CAYQDP010000563.1:1711-1974 GCA_964416235.1 uncultured Flavobacteriaceae bacterium
ACTTAGTGCTGCGGATGAACCGGTATCGGCACGTGGTAATCTATACGGGGAATTGAAATTATATTCGGAAGGCGTTAAGTGTTTTTATGAAAGCATAGCTATTTTACAAAAGGAAAATAAAAGGGATAAGTTAGTTGTGATTTATTCCAATTTTTCCGGTTTATTGTATAAAATGGGACATGCTTCAAAAAACTATTTTGATAGTGCACGAATTTATTTAGGAAAATCTATTACAATCGCTAATGAACTTGGAGATAAAAATC
>CAYQDP010000564.1:0-1970 GCA_964416235.1 uncultured Flavobacteriaceae bacterium
GTATGTTTCATGTGTACATGCTAGACGGTTCGACAACTAAAACGCAAGTTTCAGCCGGAACGATGATTTTTAATGACTCAACACTTTATTTTTCTTTTGGATCATACTCCTCGTACTTTCCTATTAATCTAACGGTTCCTCAACGATGGAGTGTAAGCGGTTCAAGTTTTATCCCTGGATTTTCTTACACCGTTACGCCATCATTTCCGCAATATTCCGGACAAAGCTCATTGCCGGATTCGTGTTATAAATCGAGCGGATTAACTATTAATATTAATGGCGTGACTAATTTTACAAGCAGTGCGATTACTCTATTTCTTAATAATACATCGGGTAGTGTTGTTAAATCTATCAATGGAAATGGCGTAGTTGTTTTTACCCCTTCCGATTTAAGCAGTTTTACTGTAGGAACAGCAATGACATTGCAAATAATGATAACTAATTATCATACAACAACCTTAGGCGGACTCGTTCATAGTTTCGCTTTTACACGAAGCCATCAAAAAGGAATTTGGCTGAAATAGGTGTCCAAATTGGACCTAATTACCTCTAAAACTAAATTTTTTTAGTACCCAATTTTTTTTATTTTAGCTCTCTTTTTTCTAGCTATGCGGATTGCACTGTACATATGTGTTCTCTTCACTGTTTTAATTGGAAACTCCTTTTCCCAAAATCTGGATAAGCTCGGAAGTAAGGATATGCTAAAAGTAGGAGGTGGATTAAATTACTCTTCTGTATTTTATAACGCTGATGGCATACCTAACCGTCGACAGCCCTTCACCTGGTTCTTAAATGGCAATTTAAATGTAAGTATACTCGATTTTAGTTTACCCTTTACGTTTAATTATAGTAATAATCAAATTGCGTATACGCAGCCCTTCAATATACAAAGCTTTAATCCTACTTATAAATGGATTAAAGGCTATGCAGGAATCACTGCCATGAATTTCTCTCAATATACTTTAGCAGGACATATATTCGCCGGTGGAGGTGTTGAGTTAAGTCCGAAGAATTTCAAATTCGCTGCTATGTATGGTCGATTAAAAAAGGCAGTTGAGTTTGATGCAGTAGCGAGCTCCGATATTAATATGAGTTATAAACGTATGGGATGGGGTGCGAGTGCGGGTTATGAGAAGAACGGACATGGAATCAAATTAATTTATTTCGCAGCTAAAGACGATCCTAATTCTCTACAATTCGTGCCGATTAATACCAACGTTACACCAATGGAGAATACAGTAATTAGTATTGCCGGCAAAACATCTCTATGTAAAAATATTAAACTCGAAGCGGAGTATGCATTATCGGGATTAACTCGTAATGTTACTTCTCCTCAAGATTTAAATACATCTCCCAAAAATCAAATTCCTTTATTGTTCCAACCTAATGCAACCTCTCAGTTTTTTTCGGCGTTTAAATCTAGTATTGGTTACGGACTAAAAAACTTCGCAATAAATTTAAATTATGAACGCATAGAGCCCGATTATAAAACCTTAGGAGCTTATTATTTTAATAATGACTTAGAGAATATCACAATTGCACCATCAGTAAGTATGTTAAAAGGTAAACTGAATTTATCCTTAAATACGGGGCTTCAGCGCGATAATCTTGATAATAGTAAACTTAATACAACAAAGCGATGGGTGGGTTCCTTTAATGCTAATTACGCGCCTAATCAGCATTGGAATATAATGAGTTCTTACAGTAACTTCAGTACATTCACGAAGCAACGTCCGCAAGAAGACCCATTCTATAAAAACACTCTTGATACGCTTAATTTCTATCAGTTATCGCAAAATGCAATGTTAAGTCTTGGATATAATTTCGGTAAAACAAAAACGCGTCAGAATATTTTACTTACTGGAAATTATCTTGTAACCGGACAAAACCAAGGTGCGATTCAGGATCCCGGACTTTTTGGAACAACCTCACAAATTAAATTGCCATCTCGTGTTGTCAATGGAAATATT
>CAYQDP010000565.1:0-1969 GCA_964416235.1 uncultured Flavobacteriaceae bacterium
AGGAAGCAACAAAGGATGATGACGATGATAAGAAGAAGGATTAAGAGAAGCCCCGAAAGGGGCTTTTTTATTGTATTAAATTTATAGTATAATTCACGCCGTTAAAATCAACTAACGAATCTTTATTCAATCCTGCAAACTTTAAAGCCAGCGGAGATTTGTCGGAAATTACAATTACAGTATGTTGTTCAAATTCGATTTTCCCAATAGGGATAGCGATAAAAATAAGTTCACGATTAGTCGAAACCAAACTCCCTTTTCCAACAGCAATTAGAGGATTTAGGTGTAAAGAATTTAGATCGGATTGCAATTGCAGTGCTTCATTGATCTGACGACTTAATTTTTCCTGTTCTAATTGCATCATGGCCCTGGCGGTTTCGTGTTTATCACCCACACTGCTTTTGGTTTCACTATTAGCAGCTTCGGTAAGTTGATTCATGGTTTGCTGTAGTGATAGAACTTTTTCATTCATTAGTTTTTTACAATGAAGATACAGGCGTTCTTTAAATGAGGTGTTGTCCATACTTCATAAATATCCGAAAAAATATTACTTTTAATACATGCAATTTATGAAACAGTTCGTTGTGCTCATCTTCTTTGTCTCTTCTACACTTAAGATGAGCTCACAGGATAATTCAAACAAACCCATTTTGGGAGCAGGTATTGAAATGTTTTATTCAGCCAACGCGCATGGTTCATTTTACTCCGGGCATATAAGTTGTAATAAATCAAAACATCATTTAAAATTAGGTCCGCTTTTGCATAAGAGAAGTCTGAAAATTTCCGGCGCCAAATTAGCCTATTCGTATGTGTTAGCGGGAATGGATGCAGAGGAGATGTTGCATGCCAATTTCAGAGAAAGTAGTAACGGATCATGGCGAGTAAGCTTAATGGCATTTTTACAATACATCGACAAAACACAAATGAATTACAAGCGAGTAGTAGAAGAAGAATTGTTGAATCCCGATATTAAACAAGACTGGAACAAAATTTATTTATCTACACTGGAAGGTGGAGTGGGTGCAGAATTGGATGTAAAGCTTTTTAATTTTATGCAGTTACGAACTTACGTTGGAGTTACAGTGTACTCTCATTTAAATTATCCGGTCGTGATGTATCATGAAAAAACTGCAGCAGCATTTATTTTTGGCGCGGGAATAAATATCCCGTCTTTTAAAAAATAGGAGTACGATTCTTTTTTTGCTAAAGGAGGCTAGAAAGAAACAATCAATTATTTTTTCAGATTGCCGAAATTGTAATTTTCGGTTTTAATCACTTTGCCTTTTTCGTCGAATTCAGTCCAGATGCCATGCTTAATGCAATAGCCGTTATCCCATAAAGGTTCCCAGGTATCAGTTTCGTTTTCTCTGTAATGCCCGGTAGTTTTGATTTTCCCGCTGGGGTAATAGGCAGTGAAAGAGCCAACATAACAATCTTTGTATTGAACAGCTTTCATGCTCAATTTTCCGTTTTCATCATAGGTTTCCAACATGCATGGCGTGCATTCTGCAATAGATGAACGTGAAGCAACCATGGCATCATATTTGTCTTTTGAAATTTCTTTACCGTTAGCTTTGTAAATTGTTTTACCATTGACTGTAGCTGTTTCGGTAAAGGCTGTATAAAATTTCTTTACCGGTAAGTTTTTGTATACTGTTTGAGGAACTTCTTTTTGTGCATTTAGTGCCACTGACATAAGCAACAAGATAAAGGCGGTATTAAACAATTTCATAATCATTTTTTTGGATTTTTAAAGATAAATAAAATATGAGCTAAAAACGGTGCGCGCGACTCCTTAAAAGGAGATATATAGACTAATAGAAACCTCTCTATTTTAGTTAGTTACACAGATGCTAAAAAAATTTGCATAATTTGAAATCTGTAATTACATTTGCTGCCCCAATGAATAAAGGGAGCTTAGCTCAGCTGGTTCAGAGCATCCCGACAAAAGTCGGGAGGGTCACTGAAG
>CAYQDP010000566.1:0-1965 GCA_964416235.1 uncultured Flavobacteriaceae bacterium
AACAGCTCACTTTAATACTTCCAAAACTTAGTTTTTTAAAGCTAAATAATGCTGTAAAGGCTTTATTTTCATACCATTTGTCGCGCCTCTTCCGAAAACCCTATACCAACACAATGCCTCTGAGTATTTCCATTGAACCAACCACCAGTTGCAATTTGCGTTGTCCGGAATGCCCAAGCGGATTACGACAGTTTACACGTCCAACCGGAATGCTTCAATTACAACGATTTGAAAAAATAATTGAAGAGCAACGTAAAACACTCATCAATATCATGTTTTACTTTCAAGGTGAGCCTTATTTAAATCCTGAATTTTTAGAAATGGTTAAAATCGCGAATCGGAAAAAAATTTTCACTGTTACAAGCACCAACGCGCACTATCTCACAGATGAAAACGCGAAAAAAACCATTGAAAGCGGTTTGGATAAAATAATTATTTCGATTGACGGCACTACACAAGACACGTATGAGCAATACAGAGTAGGCGGACAATTAGAAAAAGTAATTGCCGGAACAAAAAACATTTTAAAATGGCGCAATGAACTCAAAAGCAAAACGCCCTATGTGGTATTTCAATTTTTAGTTGTAAAACCCAATCAACATCAAATTGATGATGTATATAAATTGGCTGAAGAATTAGGTGTAGATGAAGTAGCCTTAAAAACCGCGCAGGTTTACGATTTCGAAAATGGAAATGATTTAATTCCAACTATCGATAAGTACTCGCGCTATGCACAAAACGCGTCGGGTAAATGGCAAATAAAAAACAAACTGTTGAATCAATGCTGGCGTATGTGGAGCAGTTGTGTTATTACCTGGGATGGATTGGTTGTGCCGTGTTGTTTTGATAAAGATGCTAAGCATCAACTGGGAGATTTAAAACAAACTTCATTTAAAGAAATTTGGTACTCGGAAAAGTATAATACTTTCCGAAAATCAATTTTAAAATCACGAAAAGAAATTGATATCTGCACCAATTGCACAGAGGGAACTAAAGTGTGGGCTTAACGCTTATTCGCTTCTTTAATGTAAGCGTCCAAAGCCATACTCATACTTGGGTTTTGAGGATTCGGAGCAAAAATATCTAAACGATATCCTAATTGTTTTACCATTTGCGCAGTAGCATGACCAAAGGCTGCGATGCGTGTGCCTGCTTGTTTAAAATTAGGGAAGTTTTGTTTTAATGAACGAATTCCTGCCGGTGTAAAAAACACCAATACGTCATACTCACCAAGATTTTTTATATCGGATAAATCCGCAGAAACAGTACGGTAGAAAATTCCTTTTGTGTAAGAGATTTTAATTTCGTCGAGGAAATCTGCAATTTGTTCTTTATGAACATCCGAACATGGTAATAAAAACTTTTCTTCTTTGTTTTTACGAATCACATCCACTAGATCTAACAAGGTTCCATGTCCGAAAAATATCTTACGCTTACGGTATTGAATATATTTTTGTAAATAATAAGCCGTTTGCTCATTAATACAAAAGTACTTCATGGTTTCAGGAACCGTGATACGCATTTCATTACACACTCTGAAAAAATGATCCACCGCTAATCGACTGGTTAAAATAACTGCGCCATGCGCTAAAATATCAATTCGTTGTGCGCGGAAATCCATTGCGCTTAATCCTTCAACACGAATAAACTGACGGAAATTAATATTTAAAGAATATTTACGTCCTAAATCCAAATACGGATTTTTATCATTATCGGCAGGCTTTGGTTGCGACACCAAAACATTCTTTACTTTATTCTTTGGGAAATTACTGATTTCAATAACAGGTAATGGAGGTGGAACGTAAGCCGGTTGTTTAGCATTTTTTCTCTCCTTTTTTACCGGTGCTTCCTGAACTTGTTTAACTTGCTTTTCAGGCTTTGCAGCTTTTACAATTAGTTTTTTTACAGGCTTTACAGCCGCCTTTTTAACTGCCTTCTTTATTTTTGAAACTTTTTCAGGCTTCT
>CAYQDP010000567.1:0-1952 GCA_964416235.1 uncultured Flavobacteriaceae bacterium
AAGAGTTAAAGAAGTTAAATAAGAAAGAAGTTCAAATCAAAATCTTCGAAATTAAGCGTCCTGAATTAAATGCACGCTTAGTTGCTGATAGCATTGCTCGCCAGATTGAAGGACGTATCTCTTTCCGTCGTGCCGCTAAAATGGCAATGGCTTCTACAATGCGTATGGGTGCCGAAGGTATCAAGATAAAAGTTTCCGGCCGTTTGGGCGGTGCCGAGATGGCTCGTACCGAAGGTTACAAAGAAGGGCGTACTCCGTTACATACGCTTCGTGCAGATATCGACTATGCAGTTGCTGAAGCACATACTTCTTATGGCCGTATTGGTGTAAAAGTTTGGATTTGCAACGGTGAGGTTTATGGTAAGCGCGATTTATCGCCTAACATTGGTCTTGCAAAAGAGAAAAAAGGTCCGGCTACTCCAAAATTCGGTGGTGGAAAGAAAAAAGGGAAGAGAGAAGATAAATAGTAGAGCAGAAGCTTTATTAAAAAATTAAAAAAGGTTTAATAAATAAAGAGTTTATAAAATGTTACAACCAAAAAGAACGAAGTTCAGGAAATCGCAAAAAATGAAAATGAAAGGCAACGCCAAGCGTGGCGATCAATTAGCCTTTGGTTCATTTGGTATTAAAGCTCAAGAAGGCTGCTGGGTAACAGCTCGCCAAATTGAAGCTGCTCGTATCGCCATCACCCGTTTTATGAAACGTGAAGGTCAGGTATGGATTCGCGTGTTCCCTGATAAACCAATCACTCGCAAACCGGCTGAGGTACGTATGGGTAAAGGTAAAGGTGCTCCAGAATATTGGGTAGCTCCAGTTAAACCTGGCCGTATTTTATTTGAGGCAGAAGGTGTACCAATGGATGTTGCTAAAGAAGCATTACGTTTGGCAGCACAAAAATTGCCGGTAGTTACAAAATTTGTAGTAAGAAGAGATTACACTGCTAACGAAGCATAAAACGAAGCAAAATGAAAAACAAAGATATTATAGCTTTATCCGATGCAGAATTATTGGATAAAATTAAGGAAGAAAAAGCCGCATTAAGCAAATTGAAGGTGAACCATAACGTTTCTCCAATCGAGAATCCTATCACTATTCGCAATGCGCGCAAAACAATTGCCCGTTTGGCAACTGAAGCAACAAAACGTAAAAAAGCATCAAAATAATTAAGCTTTACCTAAAATGGAAAGAAATTTAAGAAAAGAAAAAACCGGTGTTGTTACCAGCAATAAAATGAATAAATCTATTGTTGTTGCAGTAATGCGTAAGGTAAAACACCCTAAGTACGGTAAATTCGTAAACAAAACTTCTAAGTTCGTTGCACACGACGAGAAAAACGAATGCAGCATTGGCGATACCGTTCGTATTATGGAAACACGTCCGTTAAGCAAAACCAAAAACTGGCGCTTAGTTGAAATAATTGAAAAAGTAAAATAATTTATTGGTTATATCTTAAAAATTAAAGTAAAATGATACAAAACGAATCAAGATTAACCGTAGCCGATAACAGTGGTGCTAAAGAGGTACTGGTTATTCGTGTATTAGGCGGTACTCGTAAGCGTTACGCTTCAATTGGCGATAAAGTGGTAGTTACCGTTAAGCATGCTTTACCTTCAGGAAACGTTAAAAAAGGAACAGTTAGCAAAGCTGTAATCGTTAGAACTAAAAAAGAAATCCGTCGTAATGATGGTTCTTATATCCGTTTCGATGATAACGCAGTTGTGTTGTTAAACAACACCGATGAAATTCGCGGTACCCGTATTTTCGGTCCGGTTGCCCGTGAATTACGCGATAAACAATTTATGAAAATTATATCATTAGCACCAGAAGTGCTTTAAACAATAGTTGAGGTCATGTCAAAATTAAAATTAAAAAAAGGTGATACTGTAAGAGTGATTTCCGGAGAGGCGAGAGGCCAGGAAGGTAAAATCATTTCTATCGACACGAAAAAATCA